>JAEEKN010000419.1 GCA_016282435.1 Lachnospiraceae bacterium
CATAGCTTCGGCATATCCGATAGACCCGGGCCTTCTTTCCTTCGCCGTACGGACTATCTGTTTTACAGGAACCACGCCTACACGTTCCTTAAAGACATCTTCCTTCAAAGAATCTCCGTAAGCATTTACCATTCGCGCAATTCCTAAAAGCATGCTTCCAGAAAAAGAATTCTTCTCACCCTCCCATGTTGCAACCGCTATACGTAAAGTAGTCTCCAAAGTCCTACGCCCATATTTATCAAATATTCTTTCGAGTGTATTTATGGCACAGATACCATTAGGTTCAGAGTGACGGGTAACTTCCAGCCCCAGGGAGCGTACTATTGAATCTATCATCATCTGTTTGCTGTCTCCCGCTTCTATATGAGCATGATACATCTCATAAGGAGCCAGATTCTTTACATGTTTCTGCTGATCTGCGAATATATGTGCTTCCTCTACATACTTCAGCTCATCATATACCATACACCACACAGGCGTATCTCTGCTACCTGATGCAGATGCTACTATTTCTATGGTATGCTGCCCGTCAAAGACAAAGTTTACTCCGTCTCTTCTGGAAACCTTCACAGGATTGATTTGGTACACATCAAATTCCTCAAGTGCACTTCGAATATGTCCCTCTGACAACGGACGCTGATATTCCTGGTTCGACACAAGATTTCGTATAGGGATCAATTCAAACGATACATCCGGAATACATCTCTGCTGTTCAGGAGTAAGTACTTTATTCTCAATCATCATTAAACCTCCGGTTATAATGCGACGATGTCGTCAATGCTGTTCCCAGTTGTTTACCTGTCTCTCTACCCATATCGGTAAAACTGATCATACGATCCACCTGTTCCTTTAAGCTGCATAAAGTATCCCTTAGCTGTATCCTTGCATTTTCTGTTGTGAGGGATATATCCGTTTTTCTTTCTACTCTGGATATCTGATGTATCCAGGTCGGAATAGTAAGTATAAGACCGTTAATCTCCAGATCAGGGTCAAATTCCGGCATTTCCTTTATTCCGGTGTTAAGCGGTATCTCATATGACGTTGATGTACCGTTGTTTTTCCGGTCGGCCCGTTCCCTGTTTCTCATTCGACCCGGATCTAAACTTTTTTGACCAGACCGACTTTTACCCTTACCTGTCAATTTATCCTTATAAGCATTTTCTTTTATCCCAGCCATCTCTATAACTTTGTTATAGCCGTATTTAACCTCATCCCTTAATATAGCTTCAAACAGCACACGGTTAGTTTCAGCCATTTTCTCCAGCGCCGCTGCATAATCGCCTCCCACCTGTACGATGGAACGTGTGGTTCCTACCTTATCTCCCAACCAGGCACTTGTATCTTGGAAATGAGTTGCTTCTGCATATTTATCCGATTCATCCGTTTGAAAACTTTCTTTATCAGATTTACATTTTCTCATTTTCTTGTTCAAACTCTTCTGTGCAATATACCATTCCCCGATCAGATACCTGTGATAGGGGTTATTTTTGTCAAACTTTTTTATACGTTGCCGACAGACCCATATAACAGCTTCTTCATCAAATTCAAAGCTCATTTCTCTCACCACAAAGTCCACACCGTACTCGGAACATATTTCATACCGTTTGTGTCCATCCAGAATAACACCATTCCAAACTGCTATCGGCTCAATACAGCCTTTCCTCAAAACGTTTTCTCTCAATTTTCGGAAATCGTCCATAGAATATGGCATTGAAAGGATCCGGAACTTCCTATCTATATTTAGCTTTTCTCGACTCATCAAATCTTCCTTTCCTCCTGCTACCTCAAGCATCGTACTTATCGCCGCTCTCCGCGATGGCGCGGCATAAGTCAAAGCTGATGGCATTCTCATCCTTCAAAAATACTCCGTATACCAGATATGACTCTCCTGTACTCAGTACTCCACCAACAAGCCTTATGCCATCCAGCATAGCCTTGCTGTGTACATAACAGCGGCCTTCTTTAGAAAATAACAATCGAATCCCGTCTTTCTCACTACTGTCTGCCGTAAATATCATCATCTGCTTGGTTCCGGGACAATATCCAAGCCGGATGTACTCCGGATTATCCAAAACCTCCAAAGTATTCCTGTGTATCGTGATTCTGGAATATTTAATATTTATCCTGATTGAAGGCCTGGTAACTGAGTTTTCCTGTTTACCAATATCCTTATCTTTAGTATTGCCCATAGCTATCATCCCCGTTCTTTATACACATCCGACCCTGACGCATCCGATTCCCCGCTGGCACCCTTGATAGTAAATACCGTATATCCGTCAAATGTATCCACCTGAAGTGTTCTCCTGTTTTCACCCAAAGTCGGTCCAAACTTACCATTCCATCCGGCAGGCAGTGCAGTACGTTTACCCGCTTTTCCATCCGAATCATGACCTGCTTTCTTAAAACACTGGGCCACTGTTAAGTCAAAAACCAGAATAGCCTCCCCGTTAGCATACATTCTCTTGCCCAGTATCTTATACCGGTTATCCGGATTCCAGTTCATGATATCACACAGGATCAACACGAACGGCTCCCCGGTTCTCTGTGATGCATATCTTTTCCCATCCTTCGTACGTGCCCATTTATAACCATATATATCATCTTCACTGCACGGCTTTAGGACCAGTTTCTTCTCATCACGTTTTATTAGCATCTTCACATAATCTGTATCTGCCAGTAACCTGACACTGGCGGCATTGGCGGTCACTTTA
>JAEEKN010000420.1 GCA_016282435.1 Lachnospiraceae bacterium
CAGAATCATCTATTTCAACCATGTTATATGCGTCTATCTCTGTAAGATTAAACTCGGTCTGGAGTTTCTCCAGGAGCTTACCCTTTACATAGTTTAGGTCATCTGTGATTCCCAGACGCTGTGCCAGCTGAAGGTACTTATCGTATCTCTGAAGTCCTTTTAACAGTGAGTCCAAAGCTTTTTCCCTATTATTTGACTTCATATAATGCTCATATGAATTCAGCTGAGTGTTTACATACATGACTGTCATGATCTTGTCATACAGCTCTATGTCCTCATCTTGGATTTTTAGTCCGTATACTTCATAATATGCTTCATTATACTTCTTTACTTCAAAATCCTTCTGAGCGTTTTCAATACTCAGGTTATATGAATAAATATTGGTTCCGATGATGATGACTATGGTCAGAATAGCGAAAATAACGAACAGAATGGTAGCACCGGCTTTGTTTATCTTGCCATGTTCCAGCTCATACTCCGCTATAGCCAGCTGCTGCTCTTTCTTCTTTTTAGCTTTTTCTTTGGCAGCATTCTTCTTTTCTATTGCCAGAGCAAGCTTCTTGTTTCGTGCGGCATCAGCTTCAGCCTTTTTACGTTCTTTTTCTTTCTGTGCCTGAGCCTTTTTCTCTTCGTTTTTCTTTTTCTTTTCTTCTTTTTCTTTCTTGGCCTGTTCTTCTTCTTCGGCCTTCTTGATCCTGTCAGCCTCGATCATTTCAGGCGTTACTTCATCGTTTACGTTTCCGAACAGACGTCTGAACCAGCTGAGCTTCTTTTTCTTGGGCTTTTCTTCCTTAGAGATTTCTTCCTCTATGGGGTTAAAACCTGAAAATGCTTCTTCGGCACTGCTGTAATCGGCGTTCTCACCCTGCAGGCCTGCATTCAGCAGTATCTCATCAAGTGCGGCATCGGGATCCTCTTCATAATCCTGACCCTGTCCATCTTCCGAACCCGGATCTTCGCCCGAATCATTCCATCCTATATCTATGAGATCACTGTCCTGCTCTTCCTGTCCTAACCCCTCAGGAGTACCTCCTTCATTACCCGGTGTATCGTCCGGTATATCAAACTCTGAAGATGACAAATCGCCCGACTGTCCTTCTCCTACAGTATCAAACATGCCGTCATCCTGCGAGGCACCGGGTTCCGCTTCTGCATTGCCTTCATTGTTTAGAAGTGCAGCATATGCTTCTGCTTCATCGAATATATTCTCTATATCTTCTTCTCTGATATCACTTTCGGGAGCTTGCGGTTCTGCTTCATCCATATTCTGAAGTATATCCGACAACATATCGTCCATTTCATCGGATGCTCCTGAATTCTCAGAGCCTTCATCGATACCGTTTTCATATGGTTCGCCGGATGCTGCAAAATCTCCGTTCATTTCCATGGGATTACCGGATATTCCTTCATCTATCCCCATGGTATTAGGATCCGATCCGGTCATATCACCGAAATCCGTCATTCCTTCCATAGGATTTACGTCACTGCCATACATTCCCGAATCAGGGTTTACCATAGCACTGCCGTCATCGTATCCTGTGTTTCCGTTCTGATCAAAGTATGCCCCGTTCTCTAACTCTTCTTCGGGATAGTAGTCAGGTTCGGGCTGCTTTTTCGGGGGAGTCTGATTTCCGGCAACAGAATTAAGCAGACTGTCAAGGTACGACTCATCTGCTTTATTCTTTCTCTTCTGTTTACAATTATCACAGAATTTTGCTCCGTCGCGGATTTTTCTGTGACACATCAGACATGTTCCCATATAGCACCACTTTTACTTATTATTATGATACTTAGCGATTATATCATCGAGAACCTTAACCAACGATCCAATCTCAGGCTTTGAAAGCTGTGCATCAGCGCCCAGGCTTTCACCCTTTCTCCTCATCTCATCGTTAACAAGTGATGAGAATATGATGACAGGGATCATATTTGTATCGGGATCTTCTTTTACAAGCTTGGTCAAATGATGACCGTCCATCTGAGGCATTTCTATATCTGTGATCAGGCACTTAACCTTATCTAACAGATCACCTTTATCCTTATGTTCAGTGATGAAATCATAAGCTTCCTGACCGTTATTGGTCATAACAACAGTCGTATATCCTGCCTTCTGAAGTGAATCATGGATCAGTTTGCTAAGCAAAGGTGAATCCTCTGCCACGAGTATGGGATCGTTACATCTCTGGCGGGTGCCGAGAGCATCGATATCAGACATTCTAAGGCCTGTCTCGGGACTGATATCCGTAACAATCTTCTCAAAGTCCAGAATGACTATAAGTCTGTCATTAATCTTCAGGAAACCTGTAGCCACGCTTCTTCCGGCATCATTTATAGAATCATCGGGCTTTGAAATTTCTGTCCATGATACTCTGTGTATACCCAGAACTGTCTGAACATGGAATGCGATATTCAGCTTATTGAAGTTTGTTACGATGTACATATCAAACTCATCGCTTGTATCACTGGGAACGGCCAGACTCTTGTTCAGGTCAATAACAGTGATGATGGTTTCCCTAGGCATATATATACCTTCAACGCAGGGATGCGAATTAGGAATGGGCGTAGGCTTTTTATAGGGAAGAATTTCCCTGATCTTAGCAACGTTGATTCCGTAATGGTTTTTTCCGACTACAAACTCTAGAATCTCAAGTTCATTAGTTCCGCTTTCAAGAAGAATTTTAGTGTCCATAATACCCTCCGTTTTAATTTATTTTAACATCATATACCTTACCGGTTTCTCCGTCCTCTGCCCTGAGTGTTACCGGATTATCGTTCTCAGATACCACAAATAACAAAACAGCCGTAAAATCCTTTTTTGCTCCGACCTCATCGTTCAAAAACTGAATATCGTTTGAAAGCATTGAGATCTGAGGAGAATACATATTTCCATTCTCACAGTAGAGAACATACTTTACATTACTGTCTGAGGAAACAAACTTCTTACTTTCCTTTCCGGTATTTTCTATCTCGAACGAAGCCGAGAAGATCATCTCCCCGTCTCTGGCAGTAATCGTAGAATAATCATTCTCATTATAGGTCTTTGTGAGTTTACCGGATTTGTACTTTACTTCAAACCCCTTTATCCCGTAAAGTTCCGTTAAGCTCCCGGCCTTGTCGCTGGTATCTTCCGGAGTGGCTGACGGCTTATTGTCTTCTTCGGTTTTGTCCGAAGAAGTAGGCTTTGGAGCTTTGGTAGGCTTAGGAGTCGGTGTAGGATCTCCCGAGGGTACCGGAGTAGGGTTAGCCTTTTCCAGTTCCTTATAATAATCCTCCAGCTCATCCTTATCCATAAGCTTCCTGTCATCCACCTTGTTCTTGTCATACTTCAGCAGAAGGTGCGCACAGTACTGGGCAATGGCATCTGACTCTTCTTCCGTGATCGGAATGTTCTCAGATGTACATCCGGCGAGCATTACGACCATTAGAAAAACCATGATAAAACCATATAGTTTTTTCATTGTACCCTCCTTTGCCCAATTGTATAATGTTATTTATATATCATACCACTTTTTACAAAATTTTGCAACAATTTTAGTCTTTTTTCAGATTAAACCAAAATTCGACACCCGAGGTATGATTTTGAGCCCCGTATTCCTCGTTATGAGACTCCATTATAGCCTTTACTATCGAGAGTCCTATACCGCTTCCGCCGTATTCTCTCGTTCTGGCCTTGTCTACCTTATAGAATTTATCCCAGATATGTTTCAGATCCTCATCCGGTATAGGTTTTCCTGAGTTAAATACAGATACCTTAACCTTTGAATCCGTATCCTTGAAGCTGATATCCACCACCTTCGGTCCTTCGGCATGGTTCAGTGCATTTGACAGATAGTTTGTTACCACTTCTTCTATCCTGTATTCATCCGCCCACACAAATATCGGGTCCGAATCGTTAAATACTATAGAAACCTCTTTCTGTTTTGCCAGAACTTCGATAGAATTTGCTACCGATCTCACCAGTTCTACGATATCAAATCTCGATAGCTCAATCTTTGCGTTACCAAACTCTATCTCGTTTAGGGACAGAAGTTTTTTAACCATGTTGTTCATCTTCTGGGCTTCGTCCACTATAACATCACAGTAGAACTTCCGGCTTTCCTCATCTTCGTTCACATTGTCGGCCAGCCCTTCGGCGTACCCCTGAATAAGAGCTATCGGTGTTTTCAGCTCATGAGATACATTCGACAGGAATTCCCTTCTCATCCCGTCTATCTCTGTTTTACGGGCTATGTCTTTTTCAAGTTCTATATTTGCAGCCTTGAGATCGCTGATGGCGGTTTCAAGCTTGCCTGAGAGAGTATTGATACTGTTACCCAGTATTCCTATCTCATCTTTACGTTTCTTTGTGTATTTTCTCTCAAAATTCAGCCTGCTCATCTCTGAGGAAATCTCTGAGAGTTCCAACAAAGGGTTCACAATGCTCAAAGAGAAAATATACATGAGAACCGATGCCAGAATAGCCAGTGCTGCACCTGAAATCGCCAGGAATCTGTTCGAAATCGACGCGCTTTCCTCGATATTTGAGTAACTGGTTCTTATCATTACCAGATCCTTGTTGGACAGATATCCCACGAGATCTATAAAGTTTGCCTCTATTCTGTCATCAAAATACTTGTATACATCGAAATTTTCTGTATTCTCAAGCATTTCCGGCAATGTACCGTCTTTATTTTTGATACCGAATATGTATTTTTGCAGAGTGCTGATAATCCTTCCGAATCTGTCATAGTTAAAAATAGATATTGTACTGTAATCAGCCACCGCAAATGAGATTGGATATACAAAATACATATCCTTGTTCTCGGAATGCCGGTTAGAAATAATATATATATTTACATTTGAAAGATTCTCTATCTTCTCGATCTTTCCCGTGATATCACCATTGTTCAGCAGATCACTGTCACCTATGGTCTCATCAAGTTCACTGTAGACTCCTGACAACGACTTAACCTTTGACCTCTCATAAAAAGATGTCAGGAACACATCGTTTGCTATCCAGCATAAAAATACTAGAAGGAACATTGAGAATGATAAAAACAAAGTGATTTTTATCTTTAATGAATGTCTCATATCTCAAATTTATATCCCATACCCCAGATGGTCTTTATATAATCGCCCTTTTCACCCATCTTGGCTCTGAGCTTCTTTACATGTGTATCAATAGTACGGGCATCCCCGAAATAATCATAATTCCATACATTGTTAAGGATTTTATCCCTGGAAAGAGCGATTCCTCTGTTTGTCACGAAGAACTCCAGGAGCTCAAATTCCTTTACGCTTAAGTCTATGGGCTTTCCGTCTATGCTCACGATATGAGCCTGACGGTCTATCTTTATACCGCCCACTTCCACGGATTCTTCCACATTCGCCTGTGTACGCCTAAGGATTGCTTCCACACGTGCTACCAGGATCTTGGGACTGAACGGTTTTGTGATATATTCATCAACTCCAAGCTCAAATCCCAGAAGTTCATCTCTTTCATCACTTTTTGCCGTCAACATAATGATCGGCACTTTGGAATACTGCCTGATCTCCCTGACTACCTGCCATCCGTCCATCTTAGGCATCATAACATCCAGTATCACGAGGGATATATCTTTATCGGCAAAGAAAATATCACATGCCTTTTCTCCGTCCTCGGCCTCAAGCACCATAATATTTTCTTTTCCCAGGAAATCCTTTACAAGTTTTCTCATTCTGCTTTCATCATCAGCAAACAGAACCTTAATCACATCCATTACTCTTCGCCTCCGTCCAATGCTTTTTCACGAATCTTTAAAGCATTCTCACGCTCGGACAGTTCTTCCGCCCAGGCTGCATACTTATTCTGTATATCTTCTTCTGTATCGGAAAAAGGAGTATTGCCGCTGACCACAGCCATAACAAACAATACGATTATAACAACCACGAGACCCGCTATCACACAATAGCACTTCTTCACCTTGCTGCTGTAGTGCTCGGCCACGGATTTGAATTTATTCTCCTGTGAGATATGATTCTGGATATCACGCTTCAGTCCGCGTTCCGTTTCGGAAAATTCGTCCGATATCTTTGCATCCAGTTTTTCAAATCTCTCATTCAGATCTTCTGTACTCTCAGAGATGGCACTGTCTATCTCAAGCGCCTTTTCATCTCCGAAAGACGAAATCTTCCCTTTCTTGTCGCTCTTTACCACTATAAGTTTGACGCTTTCGTCATTTACCACTCCGCTCTGAACACAAAAATCACGAAGCTGTTTTAAAAATGTCAAACCCACGACAGTCTTAAGATCCTGACGTTCTATGAGCTTATAATAGACTTTAAGAGCAATCTGGGGATTGCTCACGTCCATTCTCTCAACTATGTAATTGATTATGTCTGCTTCCTTTTTGGCAAGTGCGTACTCCATCGAATCATCGAACTGGAATCCGCCCACAGTCAGTCCTTCCCACATAGCATAATCACCTCATACCTAATCCGTCTCAATACTTTCGATAACTACTTCCGTTTCACTGTCTAAAGACAGTGCCTCCCTGATAGCATCAAATACTTCCATCCCCTCTATGGCCTGACCAAACACTACAACATGTCCGGTAAGCCACGGAGCGCCTCCGTATTCGGTAAACAGATCCACCTCACCGGTAGACAGTTCCGTCTTGTACCCAAATCTTACATAATCATCCAGTGTATAACCCTTATATTGTAAAAGCTCTTCAATATTTGCCAACTGGTCCTTGTCCAGAGTGATCACAAAAAAACTATCGGTCCTGCACATCCCATCCACAGGCTTATTTACACACAGAGCGCCTGTAAACGGATATAAAGCATCTCCGTCTCCTGCTTTCACCTTGTCTCCGGCACCTTCGGATTCTATCCCGCCCATGATGAGATAATCATCAATAACGTTAAAAAATGAACTTCCGTTATAGAAACCTGTATTACACCTGCGGATAAAATCATTTACCACAGCCGGTTCCCGTCCGGGGAACAACCTGAATGTGACCGATCCGAAATCACGGATATTGATCCTCGCCAGTCTCTGATCTTCCTGTTTTACCAACTGCATCGGGATATCTTTCGTATCAGCAGAGCATCCCGAAAGCAGGAAAAGAGCCGTCAATATATATACGACAAGCTTTTTCATTCCTTATCCTCTCAAATATTACATCATCATTGTGAAATGATTGTGTTTAAATGGACCAGAGGGGAGTCGAACCCCTGTCCGAAAGCCTATTCACCCCGGTTTCTTCCATCACAGTCTGTATTTTGACATTCCCTCCGCATCACGCCCACAGACAGGCTGGATGCTTTAGTAGCTTCATATTTCTACTTTCTGCTCAAAGCTTTGCAAAAAGAGTTCCCCACCTCATTGACGCCGGTGTTCCCTCTCAGTGGGCTAAGCGGGTCCGACGGACTGCACGTCAGGCAGCCTGTAATTCTGAATAATCAGCGTTTATATTTAGTTGTCCGTTTATTTAGGTGAGTTCAGACTCTCACCGATGGCTTCCAAAGCTTCAAAACCCCCGTCGAAACCAGTACTGGCCCGGGTATTTTAATATTTGTTACTTACCTTAAACTCTTTCTCTTCCTCGCGCTTCCTGTCCTTCTCGGCTATGGTCTCACGCTTATCGTACAGCTTCTTACCTCTTGCCAGACCTATCAGGACCTTCACCAGCCCGTGGTCGAGATATACTTCAAGCGGCACTATAGTATAGCCCTTTACTTTTACACCCCCGTCAAGCTTCCTGATTTCGGTGCGATGCAAAAGAAGCTTCCTGGTCCTTAAGGGATCTTTGTTGAATATATTTCCCTTCTCGTAAGGACTGACATGCATGCCGAATATGTATACTTCATTATTCTCAATCTTTATATAAGATTCCTTGATACTGCACTTGCCCATTCTCATGGACTTCACTTCAGTACCGTGAAGGGAAATGCCCGCTTCGTATTTTTCTTCTATAAAATAGTCGAAATAAGCTTTTTTATTGTTAGCTATAAGCTTTCTCGGCTTCTCCTTGGCCACTTCCCTCACTTCCTTTCCTATTGCTCTTCATCTTCACTGTATATTGAGAAAATGATGCTCCTTAATAATTTATCGGCTTCTTCGAGCTTAACCTTAACCCTTTGACCCAGCTTATAGCAATTATTTTTGTTTCTTCCCACAAGCTGATAATGCTCTTCATCAAAGTAATAGAAATCATCCTTCAGTTCTTCTATCTTTATGATGCCTTCCACAGTATTCGGAAGCTCCACATAAATACCCATCGAAGAGATACCCGATATGACACCGTCAAAAGCTTCACCTATATGAGGCTCCATAAACTCTATCTTTTTGAGTTTCTGAACCTCACGTTCAGCCTCATCCGCCCTGCGTTCACACTTGCTCGACATAAATGCCACATCATTTAATATCTTGTTGTAGTGATTTATACGTTTCTCGTTCAGCTTCCCTCTCAGATTCTCCTTGATGATCCTGTGTATCTGAAGATCGGGATATCTTCTGATAGGAGAAGTAAAATGGCAGTAATACTTTGAAGCCAGACCAAAATGCCCGTCACATGTCGTAGTATACTTTGCCTGCTTCATCGAGCGTAACGTCAGACGGCTGATCAGAGCTTCTTCATCCGTGCCCTCAATCTTCTCCAGCAGCTTCTGAAGCTCCTTCGGGTGGATATCCTCCTGTCCCATCTTTATGGTATATCCGAAGTTATTGATAAAAATACCCAGCTTTGTGATCTTCTCGGGATCCGGAGTATCATGCGTACGATAAACAAAAGGAAGTTCCTGCCAGAAATAATCTTCTGCCACCGTTTCATTCGCAGCCAGCATGAAATCCTCTATGATCTTCGTAGCCCTGTTCCTGTCATAAGGCTTTATCTCCACCGGCTTTCCTTTTTCATCAACGATGATCTCACACTCAGGTATATCAAAATCAATAGACCCCCTCTTGTGCCTGCGGTTCCTTAATATATCGCTCAGTTCCAGGCACAGATCGAACATCTCCGCAAAATCCCTGTATTCATCGAGTGTCTCCAGTATTTCCGGAGCAAGTTCTTCTGTAAACTTCAAAGAACCGATCTTCACATCTTTATCCGAAAGCTTCTCAAACAGTTCCGCCTTAGGTCCTGCATAAGCAGCTATGGCATCATTCACTCTCTGAACATTCGTATAAGTCATACGTCTGTCCACATTTATCACTGTCTCGGCTATCCTGTGCCCTTTTACCTCTCCTTTTGGAGTAATATCCATGATACAGCTCATAGCCAGCCTGTCCGTACCCTGGTTCAGTGAACATATCCCGTTTGAAAGCTCGTGAGGAAGCATTGGAATTACGCTGTCTATCAGATAGTTACTCGTTCCGCGCTTCAGAGCCTCCTTATCAAGAGGCGAGTTCTCTGTCACATACTGGGACACATCTGCGATATGAACACCCAGGTGATACATTCCGTCCTCTTTCGAGATAGTTATAGCATCATCGAGATCTTTAGCGCTCTCGCTGTCTATAGTGATGGTCTGCTCACCTCTTAAGTCAAGTCTTCCAACCGTATCTTCTTCGTCGATTACTTCAAGGACACTCTTAAGCTCGTTTATCACACCCTCCGGGAATTCCATAGGTATACCGAATGCCCTGATCACCGATATGATATCGGTTCCGGGATCATCTATATGGCCTATGATCTCCGTCACATGACCTTCGGGGTTTTTATCGGGTGTACCGAAATCAGTAATCTCTACGACCACCTTGTGTCCTGTAACCGCACCCTTGGTAAATCCGTGAGGTATAAAAATATCAGATCCGAACTTCCTGTTATCCGGTATGACAAATCCATAAGTCTTTGTTCTCTGGAAAGTTCCGGTGATATGATCGTCAGCTCTCTCCAGTATGCTGATAACCTCGCCTTCCCTGCTTCTGCCCGAAGACCCTTCTGTAATGGTTATGAGGACCTTGTCCTTATCGTGTGCGCTTCCTGTCCTGTCAGGCGGGATAAAGATATCTCCGTCCTCTCCTTCGATATGCACAAATCCGTATCCTTTGGCAGTACCTGAAAAATACCCGGCTACCATATTGGATTCTGCAGTTTTTATCCTGTTTTTGGAATCTATGACTACCTTTCCTTCGGATACCAGCTTGTCTATGACTTCCTTGAACTCTTCCTTCTCATACTTCGGTACCTGGAGAAGACTTGCCAGCTCCTTCAGTTTCATGGGAGTATACTCATCACTTGTCAAAAAAGAGTATATCTTTTCTTTTTTCTCTTCTAATTCCTGTATATCCATATATTTCACCACCCCTAGCAAATATATATGATATCATTGTATATCAAATTCATAAAAAAATCAATCAATTTAAAAAATAAAAAAGCATGTAACACAGGTTACATGCCCTAATTACCTATCTTACTGGAAAGTCTTTAAGCTCAGTACCACTGAAAGTACTATAAACAGTACTGCAAGAACAACTGTAAGCTTGTTCAGCATGCCTTCTTTTGAACGGCCCTTATTCTTGCTCCAATAAGTACTCTTAGCTCCTGAACCACCTGCCAGAGCAGCACCAAGGCCCTCACTCTTAGTATCCTGTATCATAACTATAACAACTATAGCTACACAAATCAAAAGATATACTATTGTTAAAGCTGTCTTCAACTTTTACACCTCCTACTCTGAAAAACTCTCACATCGGTGCATTATAACACACCCGCTTGTAAAATGCAAGCAATATTTTTAGCTTCCTTTTCTTTCGTCCAGAACGCTCTCTTCACTCGATACAAGCTCGCGCTCATATATGATAGCCACATACTCCGAATAGAACGACTCTGTCCAGCTCTTCTCTATTCTGTCAAGGACATTCTCCAGATGCTCCTCATCTACTTCGGGAAGCAGAAGCAGGAACTGGTTCGGCTTACTCTGAACCATAACATCGCTCTTTCTTAAGATGTTTACCAGAATATTACCAAAGTCAGCCATCATCTCATCAAACTTCTTGCCAATTTCGGATACATCCTTCAAGATAGAGAAATTGAAAAGAACCTTGCAGGCATGAACCTTGTAGCTCTCGATATATCTGGCAAAGAACCTGTATATGCTGGCAAATGCATCATTATCAACCCATAAAGCAGAATTGGTATCACCGGTCTCATTGAGAGTCCTGTTCAGATGCTCCATATCAGCCTTCTCATCCACTTCAACACCTGTATGGTCTATAGGCTGTGCAGGTTCATTCTTTACAGAATCAGACTTCTTCTCTTCGTCCGAGCTGTTTTTGCCCAAAACATTCTTATATATAACATTAAGGAAAGTTTCAGGTGCAAAAGGCTTCCTGATAAAATCATTAACGCCCAGTTCTGCGGCCTTCTTCTCAGCTTCCTCGTCATCCTTAGCCATAAGGAAGATAACAGGAGTAGCCTTAAGTCCCTTTGCAGACTCAAACTCTCTGAGTTTCTTCAGTGTCTCTGCGCCGTCCATACCGGGCATATCAGTCTCGATAAGGATCAGGTCAGGCTTGTTGTCCTTCAGGAAGCTCAGTAAAGCTCTTCCTGAGTTCATAGCACTTACACGCATGTTGTTGTTACTTAAAACACGTCCTGCAACCGTAAGTGTTGTCATGTCATCATCTACTACAGCAATCCACTTTGTCATAATTCTCCTCGCTTCCAAAAGGATCCACTTTGATAATGGTAATAGTGCCGCAAGCGGGACTTGAACCCGCACGCTTTTGAGGGCGATGGATTTTGAGTCCATTGCGTCTGCCATTCCGCCATTGCGGCAACTCACCTAATTATCATATCATTATGCATAATAATTGTCAACGTAAAATTTTAAATATAGCCAAAAATTTCCGTTATTTTCCTTGAAATTTCGTTTTTTATTGACATTGACTTGCAGATATTTTTTGTGTAATGTTATAGTAACAGCACATATTGTGCTTCAAAATACACATACAGTTTACTGTAGAAAGGTTGAAATATGGAGAATACTATCTTAGAAAAAGGCCCCATTACCGACGAACTGATTGCAAGGATGGATAAATACTTCCGTACTGCAAACTACCTGTCAGCAGGACAGCTTTACCTGCTCGAGAACCCGCTGTTAAAGAAACCCCTTACCTCAGATATGGTAAAGAAGAAAATAGTGGGACACTGGGGAACAGTTCCCGGACAGAACTTTGTTTTTACACACTTAAACCGTGTCATCAAGCGTTATGACCTCGACATGATACTCCTCTCAGGCCCCGGTCACGGAGGAAACTTCTTTATCGCAAACGATTATATAGATGGATCATACAGCGAAATATACCCTAACATCTCACAGGATGAAGAAGGTATGCAGAAGCTGTTCAAACAGTTCTCATTCCCCGGCGGAGTTCCCAGCCACTGTGCTCCCGAAACCCCCGGTTCCATTCACGAAGGCGGCGAGCTCGGATATTCTATCATCCACGCTTGCGGAGCCATCTTTGATAACCCCGAACTTATAGCTACAGTAGTAGTCGGCGACGGCGAAGCAGAGACCGGACCTCTGGCTACTTCATGGCAGTGTAACAAATTCATCAACCCTGTAGGAGACGGTGCAGTTCTTCCTATATTACATCTTAACGGATACAAGATTGCAAATCCTACCATCTTCGGACGTCTCTCAAAGCAGGAACTCATAGACTTCTTCCATGGCAACGGATGGGAGCCTTACTTCGTAGAAGGCGATGACCCCATGACCATGCACAGACTTATGGCAGAGACCATGGATACCGTAATCGAGAAGATCAAGGACATCCAGGGCACCGCACGTAAGCTGGGCGACGCCACCAGACCTATCTGGCCCATGATAGTTCTCAGAACTCCCAAGGGATGGACAGGACCCAAGGTAGTAGACGGCAACCGTATCGAAGGCAACTTCCTCGCACATCAGGTACCCATCATGATGGATAAGCCCGAACATCTCCAGATGCTTTCAGACTGGCTCCATAGCTACAAGCCTGAAGAACTCTTCGACGAGGACGGAAAAGTTCTTCCCGAGATCAGGGAGCTCTGCCCCAAAGGAGATGCAAGACTCGGCATGAATCCTCACGCAAACGGAGGTAAGCTCTTAAGAGATCTTCGACTTCCCGACTTCAGAAAGTACGGCTTTGATATCGAACAGCACGGAGCAAAAGAAAGCCAGGATACAGCAAATCTGGCAGCATATATCCGTGATATATTCAAACTCAACGCAGAAGCAAAGAACTTCCGTATCTTCTCACCCGATGAGAACAATTCAAACCGTTTCACTTCCGTATTCGAAGTTGAAAACAGAGACTGGAATGCAGAACAGTCAGATATGGACGATCAGCTTTCAAGATTCGGCAGGGTTATGGCCTCCATGCTTTCAGAGCATATGTGCGAAGGCTGGCTTGAAGGATACCTGCTCACAGGAC
>JAEEKN010000041.1 GCA_016282435.1 Lachnospiraceae bacterium
AATACACACGAGCCGCATGCAACTATTAAGCCTGGCAAGAAAGGCTTTACAATTGCTTTGAGAACCGGACCTAATATGCCGGAGTGTGAGAGGATCATCGGAAGCATAGAACATTTTTATGGCCATTTGGAGATAGAGAGTGCGGGACATCTTGGGCTGACATCTATCGAATATAAATCGGATATAGAGTCAAGAAAACCAGAAATCCTGGAATTCTGTAAAAATATTTTGGATAAAAAAGCAAGTGTTTTGCCAGAATGAAATAAGAAAAGAGTTGATGGAGGGACAAATATTTCGTAGCGGAAAGCAAAATTTATAATCTGCATAGTGCGCATACACCAACTATCACGACTGAGTTAGACTGCGTATATACCAAAGATTGTCAATATATTATATTGCGCTTCTTGAGAAAAGGTGATATAATTAATGCGAAATTGGTCGTAAGGAGGATGCTGCTATGATTTTTAAGAGAAAAATCTATGAAAAGCTTCTGGAATGGAAAAAGTGCGAAGGAAGTGAGGCACTGATGATCGAAGGTGCCAGACGAGTTGGTAAATCGACCATTGTGAAAGAATTTGCGCAAAATGAGTATGAAAGCTTTCTTTTGATAGACTTTGCAAGGACCTCAGAGGATGTAAAAAGTTATTTTGTGAAGTTTAATAATGACCTGAACACGCTTTTTATGATGCTCCAGAATGTTTATGGAGTAGAACTGAAGGAAAGAAAAAGTCTGATCATATTTGATGAAGTTCAGCGGTATCCCACGGCAAGGGAGATGACAAAATACCTTGTTGCAGATGGAAGATATGATTATATTGAAACAGGCTCCCTGATTTCTATAAAAGAAAATGTGAAAGACATTGTGATTCCATCAGAGGAGAAATCGATACGGATGTATCCTATGGATTTCGAGGAATTCTGTATTGCTCTTGAAAACAAACCACTTGTGTCATATATCCGCGACTGTTTTTCCAAGACCATACCGTTGGAAAGGGCACTTCATGATAAGGCAATGCAACTGTTTAGGGAATATATGTTGGTGGGCGGTATGCCGCAGGCGGTTTCAGCATATATTGATTCACATAAGGATTTTGGTGCTGTTGACAGGGTTAAAAGAAATATACTGAGTCTGTATCGCGAGGATATTATGAAGATCAATGCTAAATACAGGTCAAGAGTAATAGCACTTTACGATATGATCCCGGCACTTTTATCAAAACATGAGAAAAGAGTAGTGTTCAGCAATATTGTTGAAGGAACGTTTGCAGAGCAGTATGCGGAGACCTTTTTCTGGCTGACAGACAGTATGATAGTCAATGAATGCAGAAAAACTAATAATCCCGATATTGCACCTACATTAAATGCCTCCGAAACATATATAAAGTGCTATATGTGTGATACCGGGCTCCTTTTGAGCCATGCGTTTAATGAGAACGAATTATTGGAAAACGAAGTATATAAACAGATTTTGCAAGATAAACTGTCACTAAACGAAGGGATGCTTTACGAAAACCTTATAGCACAGATTCTTACTGCGAATAGTCATAAATTATTCTTTTATACACGATACAGTGAAGAAAAGCATCGTAACGATATAGAGATTGACTTCCTGATATCAAATAACAGCAAACTTAAATATAAATCTTTCCCGATAGAAGTAAAATCAGGGAAAAGATATACAACCAAGTCATTAACAAAATTCAAGGAAGTGTACGGTAAGAGAATGGGTGGTGCTTATATCATACATCCAAAGAATCTGAACGTTAAAGATGATATAATTTGTATTCCGCCATATATGACAATATGTCTGTAAATAGCATAACTATGACATGTGAGTTGGAGAAATAATGAGAAATGAATTATATAACGAGTAAACGTTGAAGGCATTTCCAATCTGACATTTATGTAAATAAAAACTTGACATAATGAGGACAGAACAAAGTGAAAAAATATGTTTTAGCAATAATGGCAGTTATAATGCTTGTGCTTACAGGGTGCTCATCAAAATATAATGAAGATGAGATAATAGGGAAACGTTCTGATGAAATAGTTAATACCTATGGAAAATTTGATATTGTACTTGGAATTGATGTTCCGGATGAAAAAGGTATATACAGAAACTGCAGCTGCGGGTACACGATCAAGGAACCTCATAAGGGATTTTTCGGAACATCGGAAGAGGTTTTATTCTATATCAAATTTGACGAAACGGGAGTCGCTACGGGATGCAGGGAAGACGTTCGCCCCGGTGGGTGAACTAAAAATGTCAACAGTATATAAGCATATATAAAAAAGGCAGAATAAAGTCGCTTAATTCACTGTATTAACACTATTAAAGATATGTTTGTTATGGTATATTAAAATTATCTTTAAGCATGGGCTTTGACAGACGAGCGGGAGGAGGCCTGAATATGAAAATACTGTTTATAATATTGTTGGGGTTAGCAGCGATTTTTCTGATCACAAAATTGGTTCAACGTAAAACTGAAAAATTAAAATGCAAGAGCGTTACCCAGGGAAAACTGATTGGAAACGATGTACAATATACGAGCTCAGGCGGTCAGCCGGGGTCGTATATCTTTTACGCTATTTATTATCCGATATATGAATATGAGGTGAATGGTGAAGCATATCAGATACAGCTAAGCAAATACAGTAAAAATGTGAGCTCGTTTGATGAAAATGTAGATGTATACTATAATCCGGAAGACCCGGAAATATGCTTCATAAAAGATGTTAAGGGTAAGATTGTATCAAAATATGACAAAGATGAGTATGAGAAAAACAGTGGAGGAACCAATCTGACATCAGACTATAAATGGAGACCTTAATCTGGAATATAGCACAACTCATGGCAAAGCTTTTGAGGGGCGTGGTTGTTTTGGATGATTTTATAGCCGTAGAGTTAATTAATGTAAAGAAAATTACATCAGTTTTAGAAGCGTGATAACAAGAGTATCTTGCGCCTCCTCATAAGGAATCGCGATTATTCCTGAACCGATATCATTACCGGTCACTACAGCGACCTCTCCTCCGCCACCGATGCCGGGAAGCTTGTAAAAACCACCGAAATAAATCCAAAGTTCCTTATCCCTGTATTTTTCCAAATCAATAATCCGGTCCAAAAGGTCTGCATCGAGATACAGATATTTATCATCGAAAGATGCTGTAGCGGATAACTCAGTATCATCAGCCATTATCACGGTTTCCATATCCGTTACATTATAAACGGATATAATATTCATTTCGTTAATTCTATGGAAAGAAATACTTCTTATTAAAAACAGGGAACATGTTACCGCCAGGAGAGACATAACTACAGAAAAACGTATTCTTTTTGGATTGTAGGTTTTATACTGTGTGATACATACAATCCTCTTCTTTAAACTACTGAAGGCAGTAGTCCCAAAGAGAGCAAGTGTACCCGGCATGGAAGTTGTTTTGTTTATGGCCTTAAGATTTTTGAGGAGCATATCCCCGTAGTCTATGGGTGAGCATCCTGTACTTCTGATAACGGATCTGTCGCACGCAGATTCGAGATCTTCTTTAAGAAAGCGTGTACTGATAAAGAGCAGGGGATTGATCCAAAACAGTATTCTGATAATATTCCATATGGCAAGAAAAACAAGATGTCCCTGACGGATATGAGTTTTCTCGTGGAGTACTATGGTTGAAAGCTCATCCCGAACTCCTTGTTGTTTGAAAGTATGAACATCTGGCTCAATCAGATATTTAGGAACTATTATTCTGGGCTTAAACACTCCATATACAAACGGAGTCATATGTACTTCGTTTATATAAACTGTAGTATCAGATACGTTTAATGACTTTAAAGTTTTTATATACTTCGATAGACGGATATTTTTTATACATGAGGTTGTTAGAAGGATAGCTACCACCCCTAAGTATATACATGAAATCCAATAATACTCAAAGCATATTCCCTGAAGATTAACAAAGATATTGGTCAAAAGCTTTGTTTCGTAGAAAATGTGTAATCTACCTAAAAATGGAACAGGGAGGATTAGTAACCAGATAAGGCATCTGCCAAAGATGGTGTGTTTTAACGCGAGTCTGCGGACAACAAGGATGAGCAATATGACCGGAAATGATATAATGGCACACCTGATAAGCAGCATAGCATAAAAACCTATTGCTGCATAAATCAGTTCTCCAAATTGTCTGAAAAACTCGGACATAGTGCTACCTCGTTATGTGATATTGGGGACGGTTCTTTTTGTCACATTTTTATCAATATATGATTTGACTTGTTTCTACCTGGATGCTTTGTCATGAAGCAGATTTTCTAAATACTTCAGTTCTTCTTCAGTCAATGAAGAATCCTGAATCAGAGCGGCAATAGCGCTGGTACGGTTACCCTTAAAGAAATTTGTAACGAATCTGCGGCTTTTTTCTTTAATACAATCCTTTTTCTTCTTTGCAGGGGTATAGTGGTACACTCTCTTATCGTTAGAATCCCCGGTAAAGTTGAGCATCCCCTTTTCTACAAGTCGGTTGATCAACACTCGGGCCATTTTGGGTGTCATATCACTCTTGGTTTCAAGAATAGAGATAATCTCTTTTGAAGTCATAGATCCTTTATGTTCCCATAAAATCTCCATAATGAGCCATTCACTTTCGCTTGGCGTAAATTCTTCTCTTGACATAAGATAGCCCTGCCTTTCTAAGTGTATTGATAGTAATCATTATTTCATATTCAACACATGGATAACAACTATTATCAATTATATAGTAAAATTTTGATAATTGCAAATGCTTTTTCATAAAATTCCCGCCACAGAAGATTATCTGTGGCAGGAAAGAAAGAGTATTCTCAGATAGTTACTACATCCAGACGCTATAATTTGCATTCAAACTGTTCAAATAAGAATAACTTCCGTTCCTATTATAAGAACTTGGAGTAACAGCACCGGCTATAGCATTTGATCTGGCAAGCAACTGTGAAGCATATGAACCGTGCCCTGTGAAAAGTGATTTGACAGAAGAAATATCTGCCTCGTCCAGCTTATTTTGGTCAAATGTAAGCTTGTTGTCAGAGCCGACAGTTATACCGGCTTTGGACAAAAGCTTTGCATTGACCGAAGTACTTTTTGTCAGCCAGACACCATTTCGTAATACTGTCATCGAACCTGAGTTGCCGGCAGCTTCCACAGTTTTATTATATTCTTCGGTGAACTTCTGTAGAGCTTTGCCGATAGACTCACGGTCATAATCCTGCTTGACAGTTTCGTTACCGGTCTCATCCGTTTCGGTAACTGACTTCTTTTCCCAGAGAGATGCTTTCATTACATCTTTAATAGCATTGCCCATGGATGAAGCATCTTGAGCAGTCAGAACCGATGCGGGATCATTGTTTTTCACTAAACCGCTGACATTATCGGATTTATCCTGTGAATAGTAAGCTTTCATCAGCTTCTTGTATGTACCGTTTCTTATCATAGAATAGTCAGATAAGTTGAAACTGTTATTCGTACCGGACAAAACGTCTGTCGCAAACAATGATGAACTGAAGCCATAGTTATTATAATTCCTATAGGAGTTGTACCGACTATAATAACCATATGAGCCGTAATCGTTTCCATATCCTCTGATAGATGAAATCATCGCCTCTTACCTCCTTTCCTTTAAAAATTTGCAGATTAATTCTGCGGTATAGTTGATACGGTGGGAGAATTATATAGGATTCCCTTAGTATCACTTTATATATCGGATAACAATTGATAATAATTAACACATGTAAATAAAAAATTATAAATAAGTGTTAACAAATAACAAATGTTGTCCGATATAGAGAGTAGAGGATACCATTCATGACTTAAAGAATGTACTTATGAACTGCAGGAATTAGCAGTGAATGGTACCTGAATATTTACATGGAGGTAAATGATAATGGCATTAAAAGTAGAAAACTCAAATGTAACCACCGGGTTATACACTAACGGATACGGAGTTAAGGAGAATACCGTCCGTAGTCATGTAGGAATGGAAACTGAAACTTATAAACAAGGTGCAGTTTCTGAAAAGGTGAACTCTAATGAAAAAGCGGATAGTACAAATACTGACGAGGCAGCTGTTTTTGAAAAATCAGAAACGAATACCAAATCAGTAGGTTATGCTAAACCGTCTGTAGTGGAGCAGCTCAAAGCCGCGGCTGAAGCAAGACAGAAACAATTGATTGAAATAGTCGAGAAGTCCCTTTCAAAACAGGCGGGACTTTACAGCCAGGCAAATGGTGATGATATCTGGAAGATTCTTGCCAGTGGGAATGTAAAGGTCGATACGGCCACCAGCCTGCAGGCACAGAAGGATATCAGCGAGGATGGATACTGGGGTGTTAAGCAGACTTCCCAGAGGCTCTTTGACTTTGCCAGCGCTCTTGCCGGTGATGATGTTGATAAGATGAAAGAGATGCAGAAGGCTATGGAGAAAGGTTTTAGGCTTGCGACAGGAGCATGGGGTAGGAAACTCCCAAGCATATGCAGCGAAACCATGGATGCGGCAAATAAGCTTTTTGAGGACTACTATGCATCGAAATTTTCGGAAAAAGATCAATAAAAAAGATTCTATTTTGGATAATACACATATAAAAGCAGGTAAACTTCTCTCTGGAAATTATATTGATATAGAAATATAACAAAACAGAAGATATCCCCCACCTCTTAGCGTAGCGAAGGTGGGGGGAGATCTTTATTTCAGGCGGGGTTCAAGCCCCGCCTAAAATGAGATGCGGAGCATCGTTTTGTTACCGAGGAAACGCTAAAGGCGTTTTCGAGGTGACTTTGACAGAAAAGGCAGGTTGTAAATATGACAATAAACGGAATAAGCGGACAGAGCTATGGTTCAAAGACTTTTATGATGGATATAGGGGCTGATTCGACCAGCAAGAATCTTCAGAGTCAGATAGCAAATGCTCAAAAGCAGATGCAGGAGCTTGCGTCGAACAAAGAGATGTCACCGGAAGACAAGATGAATAAGCGTAAAGAAATCCAGGAGCAGATAAACGAGCTCCAGAATCAGTTGCGCCAGCATCAGATAGAGCAGAGAAAAGAGAATATTCAAAGAAGCACATCTTCTATGGAAGATATGCTCGGAGGAAGCAGGCAGAACAGTCAGCCGTCAGTAGGGGGCAGTGGGATGTCAAGTGGAAGTATGCAAGCGATTTTGTCTGCAGATTCGGCTATGACACAGGTAAAAGCTCAAGGGTCGGCCAGATCTCAAATGAAGGGTAAGGCAGAAGTGC
>JAEEKN010000421.1 GCA_016282435.1 Lachnospiraceae bacterium
AGTATACGTAGTAACAGAGTCCGACGAAGTAAAGAATATATTTACAAACAGCAAGGTATTCTTTGAGGCACTCGGAGAAGCATAAACGGTTACCATCCAGTCCGATAAGACCGGCATCGGCGATGATGCTGTTTCGGCAGTTATCCATGGTGCAGTAATCTATATTCCTTTTGCAGAGCTTGTAGATATAGCCAAGGAAATCGAGAGACTTGAGAAGGAAAAGGCAAGACTCGAAGGAGAGCTTAAACGTGTAAACGGTATGCTCGCTAATCCCAACTTCGTAAACAAGGCTCCGGAGGCTAAACTGAACGAGGAGAAGGAAAAACTTGCAAAGTATACCAGCATGTATGAGCAGGTAAAAGAGAGACTTGCAGCCCTGAAGTGATTGTGACAAATTTCTGACACAAAGAGCCGGGTTTGTAAATTTTTTGCGAATTTAGTAGAAATATCATTGAATTTAAAACACAAATACACTATAATGTACCTTGATGTAATGAGGACTACATTATAGTGTTTTTTTATGGCTTTTTATGGAGGCAGATGTTTTGCACCGATTGATATATAAAAAATATGTAAAGCTGTCGGTACTTGCTCTTGCTATGGCATTTTTGGTATCTCTGTTACATGTTTATCCAGGTATGGCAGCAGAGAAATCTGCAAAGCCTGTACTTACGACAGCAAAAAAAATACTTTATATAGAAGGTTCTAAAGGAAGGACTGCAGAAGGTAAGCAGTCCAAGTACCGCAAATCCCTGAAGGTTCAAAAACTGATAAAAGGATTTGACCCGAAAAAACAGAACATAACCCTTAAAAGCAGTTCGCCTGATGTGGCATCGGTTGACAGTGATAAAGACTATATTTATGCAAAAGGTGTCGGAACAGCGGAAATTACGGTTACTGTAAATAAAAAAGGTAAATCCAAAAAGACCGTATTTACAGGCGTGCTTACGGTTACGGTAAAGAAGAACGCGGATGAGGATAGCTTCATTGTGGAAGGCATCAGGGACGGGCAGTCTGTATATACGGATGATGTCTTAAATATTTCCATGCCCGGTGATTATACGGATCTTAAGGCACTGATATGTGATGATGAAGATGCGGTCACCATAGTTCCTTCATATGACGGATCCGGTTTTTTCGTAAGTTTTTCGGATCCCGGAGAATACCTGATCACTGCATATGCATATCAGAGTAAAAAGTATAATGCCCCCGTGGTTTTCAAGGATTTTGAAGTGACCGTAAAAGACAGGGAAGCTGAGATAAAGCAGGTTTCGATGGATTCGGTGACTCTCACGGGCGGGTCTGTTGATGAAGACATGGAGGCGTCTGATTTTACGGTTTATGAGATAGATGACGGGATAAAAATGTTTTATTCCTATATCTCTAAAATCAATTTGAAAGACCGGGTAGCCACCGTCACTTCCTTTAAGCCTTTTGTGGATAATAAAGATTATATACTCGAGTATGACAACCTGGAGTTCTCTTTCAAGTCGGCCTCATGCGGAGTATTGGATGTGGACAGATTTGAGATTGTTGAGGATTCTGTGCTTACAGGTACAGATAAACAACTTTCGTTTAAGTATTATACAGAAAATGGCGTAGATATCACCAAGAATGTATCGAAAACGCTGGATATTGAAGTGGTAATATCTGTGGAAGATAATTTCGAAAATAAGGTTATTGTTTCGAAGGATCATATAGTGGTTCTGGAAAACGGTATTTCTGTGAATGTCAGGGGAGACCTGAAGGTCGACACTGACCTGGACGGGATATACGAAAAAGAATTATATTCAGAGAAGGTTATAACTTCCTGTGAAAAACAGGAATCTGTTCTAACAGGTGATAACGTATATACCGTAAAAAGTAATGGGACCGGATACTTAAAATACGGTGAAAAGGTTGAGCATTCCGTACCTCTTGGAGATATAGCTGTTTTTGAAGTTTTATTTGGCATGGGGGACGGTACATACAGAAATTTTGATGACGCCGGAATTACAGAGTTGATAGTTGGTGATCCGAATATCGTTATGATAGGCAAAAAAAACAAAAACAGCGGTTATGAGCTTCTGCTGAACAGCGAAGGAACTACTTCTGTGATAGCGATGAGAGGTGATGAAGTCGCCGGTGTGTTTGAGGTTTCGGTACTCCCTAAAAGAATTATTTCCGGCCTTAAGGTTGAACTGACAAAAGACCACCTTAATACAAATGAACTGATTGATGACTATGTTATGATAAAGGCGGATCTTTACGATCAGTACGATACTGTTTCGGAGGGTGGAAGTTTCACTATTGAACAGATAGAGGCGAACATAAAGGAGGCAGGAGAGGTTCATTTTACAAAGATTGCCGAAGGAAGATATGTCATCTATGGATATGAATGCAAGGCTGATAAAGAAGAAAAGAAAATACTTGCCTCGATAAGTTCAGGCGATTTTTCAAAAACATTTTGTATTCATATCTGCGATGTTGCATATAATCTGAATCCTGAAACATGCATGTATAACATCAAGATTGACGGGAATCGGATTATTGATACTTCACTGGGATTAGGTGTCGAACCTCCTGAAAGTACTGTAGTTTCATTGGAGATTACCGACAAAAAGGGATATTATCTTGGAGAAGGAATGGGAACATTTCTCGATGAATATCCTTTGATTTCGAAAACAGCAGGTGAGTACGGCGTAAATCCGGGAGACAGTTTTCTGGGATTTACGATAGAATATCAGTCGGAAAAAGGAGAGAGGCGTATAGTCGGAGAAGAAACATCCTGCATTATTTCGACATACAGCGATCTCGAATTTCTTCCATA
>JAEEKN010000042.1 GCA_016282435.1 Lachnospiraceae bacterium
CGGCGACCAGCTCGTTTTTTATACTGCTTTCCTTTATTTCGGAATAATCAAAACTAAATCCCGAGTAGCTGAATTTTCTGTATATGTCTTCTTCTCCCATTAGGTTTGAAATTTTGTCCTCTATATCCTCATATGAATCCGACTCAAAAATCATGTAGTTTTCAATCCCGGCAATTTCTGAGAGAACTGTCAGATCGTACTCGGCCGTTCTTCCTATGTCATCAAAATCCGTGGTCGTAATTTTGTTGTTTCCAAGCCCCACATAAGCTTTCATATACTCCAGGCTGTCTTTCAGTTCGGTCTTCAGATCATCCCCAAGTATCGGATCAAGCGTTTTTAACACTGTTTCAAAATCATCCACCATAGGTTTTACTTTTTCCTGCCTTTTTGCTATGTCCCGAACTATATCACACACCTCTTCAAGCTCTGCTTTTACATTCCTGATAAGGTCGCACAGAGCCTTTGACTTCTTTTCGGTTTCCTTAAATTTCTTCTCAAGTTCCTCCTCTGTCTCTTCTATTTCAGTTCTGATAGCCGTAATCTGCGCGTCTAAATCCGTTATCTTTTTCTTCAGTTCTTCAATCTCTTTTTCGGTATCATCATTTTTTGTCTGTTTTTCGGCTTTCTTATCTTTCTTCTTTTTACCCGTGTCTTTTGATTCTTTTTCGGACTGTTCCTTTTTCCTGTTCAGTTCTTCTATCTTCTTCGCGCATCCTTCGATCTCCGCCTCCAGGCCGGCGATCTCATCTCTTTTTCCACTTATCTCAAAAAGGAGGCCCGAATAAGCGGATAGCCCTAATCTGTAATCAGCTAACATCTGAACGGGATCGGAATATCTCCCTTTTAGTCCTTCATATACCGACGGATTATTTATACCCGTGCCCGTCATAGTATTCGATCCTACAAAAAATTTCTTTACAAAATAATCCTCTATATCGTAGCCCAAAACCGATGACGTCTTTGCCCCCAGAGTAAGATTCACGCCGTCTATCAGTTTCATAAGTTCCAGCGTTTTCCTGTCTATAACGGCAAGCTCATCCTCTATCCCCATTTTCCTTTCCATGATCTTGGTAATCTTCTTCTGATTGCCTAGATTTTTCAGTCTCGAAAAAAATTCTTCAACCACGTCCTGTGCTACGGCATATTTTTCATAAGCTGCGACCTGTTCCAGGAACTCCTCCCCCGATTCGTCAAGCAGGTATTCCGCATCCGTTACCCTTATTTCTTCACATTCATAATCCCAGACATTATCCCCCGTGTACTTCTTCAGTCTTCTCTCTATCTCGCTGACATCACCTTTTTTTGTTTCAAACCCCGAATCTATGGCCAGTATATGATAATCCGCAAAAAGAGGACCGTAATATTCCGCCATCACAGACCCCGTAGCTGTCTTCAGCAGCATCTGGGAATAGCTGTACGACGCGGACTTTGCGGCAGATTCCAGCATAACCAGTATCAAAGACATTATTATCAGAAGCACAAGTGCCAGAAAAACACATATGCTTCCTCCGTATTTTTCGTAACGTATCCTTCTGTTTTTTCCCATAAATGTATCACAGAGAACTTGCACCGCTTGTTATGGACTCAAAAGCGGCATTTATGACTTCCATTATTTTGTCCTTAAAGATGATAATAAGAGCTATCAGTACCACCAAAATCAATACGATTTCCACTACACCTATACCCCTGTTATCCTTTTTCAGACTTAATTTTTGAGTGTTTTCCTGTTCTGTTTTGTTCGCAGTCATCTCTTCCTGTTCATTTTCTATATTTTGCATATCGTCCCTCCATCAAAAACTAAATGAGCTAAAAGCCGGTACCACCACTATCGCTATGACCAGGATCAGCATTCCGAACATGGGTATGAGCAGTTTGGTCCCGGTTTCTTCACCTTTTTTACGCACATTTTCTCTTCTTTCCGCAAAACTTTCCTTTGCTTCCGATTCGAGTAGTTCTATGATTCCCGAACTTCCGCGTCTGATATTCCTGGCCAGCATATTGCCGAACCTGTTATATGCCGGTACGGAGCTTCTGGCGCCAAAACGTTCATAAACTTTTACTTCGGGAATCCCCAGCTGCATCTCATTATTGGAAATCAGCATCTCCTCATATGCGTACCGGATATTCTTTTCAGATTTTTTATTGATTGTTCTTTTCGGTTTTTTATCTTTTTCCTTCTGTTCTTCTCCCCTCACTTCTTTAGTTCTCAGATAATCCCTGCATATCTTATCCCATGCTCCTCTGCAGGTCATACCGGCAGTTGTAAGCATTATAAATTTGCTGATAATGTCGGGATAGTCCCTCATCATCTGTTCGGTTCTCTTTTTCTGCTTTTTCTTTATATCCTGCTTTTGTGCAGGTATGATGATACCTGCCGCAAGAAGTCCGAGCAGCAGGAAGTTCCTTACTGTATTATCCTCTTCCTCCTCCCAGCCAATACTTCTTCCTTCTATAGAATCCGGAAGAACAAGGTATTCCTCGGTCTGGGTTTCGGTATCGAGTTCGGATATCTTTTCTTTCAGGGCATCTAAAAGCATCTCTTCCTCCGAAACAATCGGCGGATAGATAATGATATCCAGATAATAATCCCAGCTTGTCTCGAAATAAGTCAGTACAGCGTGCAGGCGGACCGGAACGGGATTCTCGTAGTCTTCATTTTTTAATGTACCATCCAAGGACATAAACCATGAATTATCATCATCCCATTTTACGGTTATGGCTGTCCCCGGTATCGCGCTTACCGGATTCAGCTTCTCCCGCACGCATTCTGCCGACTTATTGTTCCGTAGAACCTCTTTATCCAAATAATACCCGGCATCTGTTTTCAGTTTTTCAAATTCCTCACCCTGTAGTTTCTGTTCGCTTACTTCAATATTCATTGTAATAAGGCTGGTAAAATTACTTTTCATTAATATTTCATATTTTTCGGTTCCTCCCCCTGCATGATGTCTTTTCAGATGATTCCCATCAATAAGGAGATTTTCTTTTGTATAAGAATAAGCAAAACAGATAAACGCGGTAGCTGCCAACACGGCCAATACCGATGCTATACATTTGCAACCCTGTTTTTTCAAGGAAGTCTCGGGTTTTTCGTCTACATAAATCTCCCTCAATACATCAGTGGCTCCAAATATATCCTGCCGTCCGCTTTTTTCCACAAGCCCGTACACTTTAAGTGCAAGCGGATACAGAAATTTCAGCGGATGTTCATCTCCGTTAAGATTCGTTAAGATCGGATCCCTGTCTTTTGAGCACAGCAGAACACCCAGGATTATCGGTACGAGCACCGCCAGCGAAACTACCATTCTACCTCCTAAAGTTCGATTTTTACTACATGATCGGATATTTTACAAAGAAACAGATAAACCAGAAGTATTACCGTCATAAATGCTATCCCGAACAGATTCCCGTATAAAGCCGCCACCATATCCGGTGAGAACAGCCTTAAGTATACAAGAAGCCCAAACGGGATAAGCTTCATAATATCAGCTTCATACTTTTTTGATGCTATAACGGTACGAAGCTCTCTTTTCAGTTCAACACGTGTATGTATTATCTCTGCAGTAGATTTGATTATCTGTATAAGATTTCCACCGGTTCTTTTTGCGGTGGCAAATATATCTGCAAAGCTTTTTATGTCTTCAAGTCCGCTTCTCTCCCCCAGATCCAGAAACACCTCTTCCACAGTCCTGTTATTGTCAAGTTTACCTATCAGTAAACGGGCCTCCTTCATTATCAGTTCATTCTCATCAAAAGTCAGTTTCATGTCGAGATATCCCTCTTTTATGGCATTTTCGATGGAATATCCCGATTCCAGTGCAGAACTGATACAGTTTATAAAATCCCGAAACTGCATGTTGAGCCGCCAGCTTCTGGCCTCCAAAAGCTTTTTTCTCTTTTCCCTGATATAAAACGGTATATACGGAGCCAGCAGAACAGAAAATATCAGGCTGTTGTAACAAAGGACTGCCAGAAAAACTATCATGGCCGCGGGGACCAGTATAGCCCCGGCCAGTTCCCGTCCTCCTAAGATATATACCCTATAATCCGGCACTGATAAGTTTTTCTCTGTTTTTGAGTCCTTCGCCGACCTTTTTAAGTTTACCGACAACACGTCCCTTCTCTTCCCCTTCTTCAACAAATCTGAAGCATGGATTTAATACAACTTCATTGTTCTCAAACCCTGCCACTTCTGTTATTTCCACTACTTTTCTGCTTTTATCCCTGAACCTGGCCAGCTGTATAATGATATCGATAGCAGAAGCAATCTGACGCCTGACTGCGAGCAGCGGTATATCAGCTCCCAATAGAACCATAGTCTCCATACGTGACAGCATATCTGCCGTGGAATTGGCATGTCCCGTGGACATTCCTGAATGTCCGGTATTCATAGCCTGAAGCATGTCAATGCATGCCGCGTCCCTCACTTCCCCGACTATGATCCTGTCAGGTCTCATTCTTAAGGAACACTTTATGAGGTCTCTTATGGAAATTTCGTTTTTTCCTTCAACGTTTGCGTTCCTTACCTCTAAACTTACCAGGTTGGGTATGGACTTCAGCTGCAGTTCAGCCGAATCCTCGATTGTTATTACTCTCTGATCTGTGGGAATGTAATTTGATAATGCATTAAGAAATGTGGTTTTTCCTGAGCCCGTGCCTCCCGATACGAATATGTTGTATCCGGCTATCACAAGCTTTCTTAAGAATTCCGCCGCTTCCTCAGATAAGGAGCCGTACGATATGAGTTTTTCTATCGTCATGGTTTCAAGCGGGAATTTTCTGATAGTTACCACCGGTCCGTTTATGGCAACGGGCGGAAGTATCATATTTACTCTGGAACCGTCGGGCAGCCTGGCGTCGACTATGGGACTGGCTTCGTTTATTATCCTGTTTGATCCGGCGGCTATCTTTTGAACGACATCATCCAGTTTTTCTCTGGTGTCAAAACAGAGGTCTCTTCTGGAAAGTGTTCCGGCCTGTTCTACAAATATATCATCCGATCCGTTCACCATAATCTCCGTGATCGATGTATCGTCTATCAACTCCTGCAGAACATCGAGACCTCTCATTGAAGCAAAAATACCTGATACGAGCTTTTGTTTTTCCGCAAGCGGAATATATCTGTCTCCGGAACATTCCATTATAGTCCGGACGATAATCTCATTTATCTCGTCATCATCGGTCAAGCCTTTGTTCTGGACACGTCTGACCACTTCACCCGTCAGGCGTCTCCTTTCATCTTTATCGATTATAAGCAGTTCCTCCTTTATAAATTATTATAAGAAATAAAACGTCCCAAAGTCCCGCTCAAAAGATCCTGATAATCATACTCCCCCTTTAATCCTTCATCCGACGGCATATGGAGTTCTTTGACCTTATCCAGCAATGCTTCATTTGCGGAATACCTGATCTGCCTCTTCCATTCGTTGATCTTCTTCCTTGAAAG
>JAEEKN010000422.1 GCA_016282435.1 Lachnospiraceae bacterium
AGACCCTTTATGAGTGCATTGGTGACATCCCTGTATGCGCTGGGTTTTACCTCGATGTCTCTCGAGTCTTCTCCACTCTTTATTACGTACTTTCCTCTAGGGGTATCCCCTAAGTCTATAGTGGTGACATTGTCACCCGAGGCTTCATCGAATTTCAGTTTGACATCATCGAATACTTTTACTTCTTTTCCTTGTTCATCTAAAATCTTAACCGGTCCTTCCGATAAAAGAGCTACCGTTTTGGGTAAGTCCTGGCTATATCCCACCATATTTATCCTAATAGTTGAAGTATTATCCATATCTTTGATACCTTTCTTACATAAATGTAATGTTATTTTATTATACTTATAGCAGAAATAATCTTGTATGTATACAAGATTGTTTAAATATATCAAGATAATCTATCTTTTACACAAAAAAACACGTGGTACGCTTGACAATACGTATCAATACGTGTATAATTTCAACATAAGGAGAATTATTATGCCTATTACTTCAAAACAAATGATAAAAAAGCTTATGAAACATGGGTTCTCCATCGTATCCCAGAATGGATCCCACGTTAAGCTGGTAAATTCCAGCAATAATAAAACAGTAATTATTCCGTATCACTCTAGAGATTTAAAAAAGGGGCTTGAACAGGCGATACTAAAGCAAGCCGGTATAAAGGAGGACTAATATGACACATTATTTTTACCCTGCTATATTTCACAAAGAAGAAAACGGCGGATTCTGGATTTCATTTCCGGATTTCCCCGAATGCTTTACCCAGGGAGACTCTATAGAAAACGCATACGAGATGTCTGTTGAGGCAATGGGTCTTTGTATCGATGAAAAACTCAAGAACAACGAACCCCTTCCAAACTCATCAGCTCCCGCTGATATCATACTCAACGAAGGCGACTTCTCCATACTTGTTGAATTTGACCTTGGTAAATATCGCAGAACTCACAATTTAAAATCGGTAAAGAAAACTCTGTCCATCCCTGAATGGCTAAACGAAGCAGCGATGGCGCAGAAAATCAATTTTTCTAAAGTTCTGCAGGAAGCACTGCTTCAAAAGGTAGAAAATGTATAGAAAGACGGCAGTTTTACTGCACTAAGAATATAATGGGACGATCAAAAAAGTATTTTAAGAGATTTAAACATGAAAAAAGGTATTTTCCGGTCAAGCAGAATGTAAATGTGGACGGCGTGACCTGGTATACGGACTTCGGAGTGAGCTCCATGCTCGGTGTGAAGATCGATCTGGTACGAAAATACGTGAAGCCCTCAGAGATACAGCCCAAAAAGGACAGGATTCTGTACTCCAGAGCCGATATAGCACGGGCACTCGATGACCAGCATTTTAAAACCATGATAAAGTCTTCGGAGTTCCTGGCAAAAGCTAGGGACATCTCCGATATACACGAACTCTTCAGCCACTACACCTCAGCCTACTACATGGCACGTGCAGGCGAGCTCGACAGGAAGTTCATCCTTCATGTGGGCCCGACAAACAGCGGTAAAACCCACGAAGCCATAGCACGCCTCATGGAGGAAAAAGACGGTCTGTATCTGGCTCCCCTGAGACTTCTGGCCCTCGAGATGTTTGATAAGATGAACCGTAACGGTGTCCCCTGCGACCTTCTCACAGGTGAGGAACATGAGGAAGTTCCCGGAGCAAACGTCATCTCATCCACTATAGAACTGTGCGACTACACCAGGCACTACAAAGTAGCGGTCATCGATGAAGCACAGATGATAGCCGACCCCTCGAGAGGCGCCCAGTGGACCAAAGCCATCTGCATGGTGGATGCTGAAGAAGTTCATATATGCCTGGCTCCCGAAGCACTAGAGATCATCAGGGCTCTGATCCGTGAATTCGGCGGACAGTTTATAAAGAAAAACCATCATCGTCTGGCTCCGCTCGAATACACCGGGCGATTCAGATCATTGAGAGACGTGAGGGACGGCGACTGTCTGATAGTATTTTCCCGAAGATCGGTACTGTCTCTATCTGCAGAACTGGCAGATGCCGGGATAAAAAGCAGCGTGATATACGGTGCCCTGCCCCCGACCTCGAGACGTGAAGAAGTGCGAAAGTTTACAAGCGGAGAGACCAAAATAGTCGTAGCCACCGATGCCATAGGTATGGGTGTATCCATCCCCATAAAAAGGATAGTCTTTATGGAAACTCAGAAGTTCGACGGAAAAATCACCAGATTCCTGAACTATACCGAGATCCGCCAGATAGCGGGACGCGCGGGGCGATACGGGATATATGACGTCGGCGAAGTGGCTGCCATAAGGGATGAGGATCTCATAGAAAAAGGCCTTCTCAAAAGCCCTTCATGGATCAACACCTACACCATCCCCTTCCCCGAGGAACTGGCAGAATCGGGTCATGATTTCGGAGACCTGTTCGACGAATGGAGCTTCTCTCCTTCGGGTTCGAAACTCGCAGTAAAAGAAGACATAAAAGATATCCAGAAGCTTTATAAGCTTCTAAAACCGGAGATTCCCGAAGGCGCCGACAGGCATCTGGTATACAGCCTCATCACCTGTCCTGTGGACTCCGGAAGCCCGGAGCTTGTAAACTACTGGCTGGATTGTGCGGTGATGGTTCTGTCGGGCCATCCCGAACTGGTACCCAAACCTTCATTCGGTGAAGATTCTCTCGAAGCCTGCGAGCGCCAGTACAAGGGATACGACTGCTACAACCAGGTTCTGCGCCGTGTAAACGTTGATGCAGGATGTTATGAAGAAAGAGAAAGACTGAGCAAAAAGATAAATGAACTCCTGGCCCGTGATATCACGGGCTACAGGCTCAAGTGTCCCGGGTGCGGGAAGATCATGAAGTTCACAGAGACCGCAAACAGCCGGTATTGTAGAAAGTGCAGAAGCCTGTTTTATGATACATGATTGGGGAAATGATGTGTTATTTTGTAAAATGCGTTTCTTGTACTTGTAAGAATGAGAATAAGATATTATAATAAATATGATTTATACTGATTAGCGGTTTTTATTTTCACCTCATCAGTCAGCTTCGCTGAAAGCTTCCCCTCAAGGGGAAGCCTTAAAGATGACGTGAATAAGCAGAGTTATCCGGTATAACTAACATGGAGAAGGAGGGTTTTCATGATTTATTATGTAAATGCAAACGCATCAAGAGAAGGTAACGGCTCAAAGGATATGCCGTTCCGCTATATAAATGATGCAGCAAAAGTAGCAAAAGCAGGGGATGAAGTAGTAGTAGCACCCGGTATCTACAGGGAGTATGTAAATCCGGTAAACGGCGGTACTGCCGAGCAAAGGATCGTATACCGTTCGGAAGAGCCCAAGGGTGCCATCATCACCGGTGCCGAAGTTCTGGACAGCTGGGAACTGTACGAGGGTAATGTCTACAAGGCAGAGGTGGACAACGGTATATTCGGCTCGTACAACCCTTATACTACCGCAGTGAGGGGTGACTGGTATTTCTCTCCCACCATCAGACATACCGGGGCTGTATTTTTAAATGACCTCATGATGTACGAGACTGCCACACTCGAAGAGTGTATCGCCGGCGAAGCAGATCCCTGCGCATGGAACCAGGAGGAATCTACATTCAAATGGTTCACAGAACAGAAGGACGGAAAGACCATTCTCTATGCAAACTTCCAGGGTAAAAACCCCGCAAACGAAAATGTCGAGATCAGCGTAAGACGTAACTGTTTCTTCCCTGACAAACCCGGCAGAGGATACATCACAGTATCGGGATTCATCATCACAAAAGGTGCCACCACATGGGCTCCACCCGCAGCATTCCAGGACGGCCTCATCGGTCCCCATTGGAGCAAGGGATGGATCATAGAAGACTGTGAAGTATCGAACAGCCGCTGCTGCGGTATATCACTCGGAAAA
>JAEEKN010000423.1 GCA_016282435.1 Lachnospiraceae bacterium
AAAAAGATTTATAGAAAAATGTACGTGTAAGCACTGTGGAAAAGAATATGAGGGATTTAAGGGAACCAGCACATGTGACGCGTGCAAGGATCTCGATGATATGATATTTACCCAGATCAGGGTTTACTTAAAAAAGTATCCACACAGTAACGCTGTGCAGATATCACAGTCTCTGGGGATAAACGTAAATCTTATTATAAAGTATATCGAAGAAGGAAGGCTTTATTTTGGCAAGGGCTCTTTTAAAAAATTATAGTATATAATTCTCTAAGAATTGTTATGGTATTGTTTATATATTTGGAAAACTTAGAAAATGTTTTCAAGATAACATTGATAAAATTTGTTAATTTAATTGGAGTAAAAAACTATGATATCCTACCTGAAAGGAAAGTATATAGACAGAACTGATGAAGGAAGCATAATACTGAATGTAAACGGAATCGGTTTTGAAGTATTTGTAACCGCAGAAGTTCTCGGTAAATCTGCATTTTTGAACGATGACGATATAGAACTTTTTACATATATGCAGGTTAAAGAAGACGGTATGGCTCTGTTTGGATTCCCGACACTTGATGAACTCTCCATTTTCAAGAAGATAATCAGTGTAAGCGGCATAGGACCCAAGGGAGGAATGAGCATATTGTCCGTCTTAAACCGTGAACAGTTCATCATGGCTGTGATAGATGAGGACAGCGACCGTATAGCAAAAGCTCCGGGTATAGGAAAAAAGACTGCTGCAAAGCTGGTGCTCGAGTTAAAGGACAAGTTCAAGCTTTCGGATGCACTGTCAGGCTCGGTATCCGTGGCAGATGTTGCAGGACCGGGTACAGCATCAAACGTTGATAACAGTATTATGAGTGATGCAATAGCAGCTCTTGTGGCTCTGGGATATTCATCTTCTGAAAGTACCAAAGCGGTGCGCGCTGTACAGATAACTGAAGATATGACAGTGGACAAACTTTTGAGTCTCAGTCTTAGAAATTTATAAGGTCAATTACGTATTTGTGTGATTGACAGGAGGAAAGATGGCAAAAAGAATGATCACGACCGAATTCACGGTTGAGGACAGTTCTGTAGAAGGAACTTTACGTCCGCAGCTTCTGAAGGATTATATCGGTCAGAAAAAGGTAAAAGAAAACCTTAAAGTATATATAGATGCGGCCAAACAGAGAAATGAATCACTGGATCATGTACTTCTGTTCGGACCTCCCGGTCTGGGAAAGACTACTCTGGCAGGAATCATAGCCAATGAGATGGGAGTAAATATCAAAACGACTACTGGTCCCGCTATAGAAAAAGCCGGTGACATGGCAGCAATATTAAACGGACTAAAGGAAGGCGATGTTCTCTTTATCGATGAGATACACCGGCTGAACCGTCAGGTGGAAGAACTTCTGTATCCGGCTATGGAGGATTTTTGCATAGACATAGTGATAGGAAGGGGCGCTGCTGCAAAGTCCATCAGGCTTGAGCTTCCTAAGTTTACGCTAGTCGGAGCCACTACACGTGCAGGAATGTTGACAGCTCCTTTGAGGGACAGATTCGGAGTAGTCAGCCGTCTCGAGTTCTATACGATAAAAGAACTGGAAGATATCATAAAAAGGTCTGCAGAAGTCCTGAATGTTGAGATAGATCCCGAAGGAGCTACGGAACTTGCCAGACGTTCGAGAGGAACTCCGAGACTCGCAAACAGATTCTTGAAGCGTATGAGAGATTTTGCACAGGTAAAGTACGATGGGAAGATCACTCTGGAAGTGGCAAACTATGCTTTGGACCTCATGGAAGTAGATAAACTGGGGCTCGATAATATTGACAGAGCTATAATCCACACGATGATAGACAAGTTTGACGGTGGCCCTGTGGGTATAGATGCCATAGCTACGACCATAGGTGAGGATTCGGGAACCGTGGAAGATGTCTATGAGCCCTATCTTGTTCAGTCAGGTCTGGTAGCTCGTACTCCCAGGGGACGAATCGTAACAAGGGAAGGATACCTGCATTTTGGACTAGAGAAGCCTGAAAAGAACTAGAATAAATAAATGCGTATAAAAGGTTGGAATATGAAAGATTTAACAGAACTTAGATCAGAGATAGATACGGTTGATACAGAACTTATAGAATTACTTCTTAAACGTTTTGAGATAACCGAACAGATAGGAGAATATAAAGCTCAAACGGGGAAAAAGCTGTTTGATCCCGAGAGAGAAAAAGAAAAGCTGAAAAGCCTGGAAGAAAGATTACAGGATTGTAAAAATTCGCTGTATGTCGAGAACATGTTCTGTTCTCTGATGGACTGCGCAAAATATCAGCAGAGCAATAATACATACGGTGAAAAAGATATATATCTGATAGGAATGCCGGGATGTGGTAAAACCACTATAGGCAGAGAACTGGCAAAACTTATACAGCGTGACTTTATCGATTTGGATCAGCAGTTTAACGTTCAGTACGGAATGTCTGCAGCTGAGTGCATAGAGACCATGGGCGAAGATGAATTCCGGAACAAGGAAAGCATGGTTCTCAAAAGAGTGTCCAGAAAAGTCAAAGGTTGGGATTCCAGATATTCCGTTTCTTCGAGGGTTATCTCATGTGGAGGCGGAATAGTAGTTAGAGATACCAATAAAGAACTGCTGAAAAATGATTCTGTAGTCATATATATCAAGAGAGATCTGGAAAAACTCACTAGTAAGGGTCGTCCTCTGTCTGCAAAAACAGGTATAGAGAAGCTTTTTGAACAAAGATCCGGGAAATACGAAAGTTGGAGCGATATCATAATTAATAATGATACAGATATCGATGAGTGCGTAACAAGTATTGCCGGGACTTTGCGGGAAATGAATATATAGCATCGTTTTGTTACCGAGGAAACGCTGAAGGCGTTTTCGAGGTGACTTTGACAGATTTATAGATACTAGTTATGGTAAGTACATAGGAGGATTTATCAAAAGATGAAGATTATAGTAGTCGGATGCGGTAAAGTGGGAATAGCCATCGTTGAACAGCTCGTGGCTGAAGGACATACTATCACTGTTATCGATACCAACAAGGAAAGACTGAACACGAGACTAAACGGCCTTGATGTTCTGACATACTGTGGTGACGGATGCAGTTCCACTACATTGGAGGGTGCAGGAATAGATAATGTCGATCTGTTTATCGCCGCTATGGACTCTGATGAGACAAACCTGCTTAGCTGTGTTATAGCAAAGAAAAAAGGAAAATGTAAAACTATAGCCAGAGTCAGGAATCCCATTTACAACATGGAAACCTATTTCCTCATGAAGGAACTTGATATAGACATGGTCGTAAACCCGGAGCTTATGACTGCTTATGAGTTCTCCAGAATATTCAAATTCCCTTATGCGTCACAGATAGACACATTTTTAAGTGACCGTGTCGAGATGGTTCATTTTAAGATAAAGCCGGATTCAAACCTTAAAGGCATGAGGCTTATGGACATGAGATCCAAGCATAACTGCAACGTCCTCATCAGTATGGTTGAAAGAGGTGATGAGGTCCATATACCCGATGGACATTTTGTCCTTGAAGAAGGCGATATGGTAGGTGCTGTTGGTACATTGCGTGAGATTTATGCATTCTTCAAAAAATTCGGTTTTGCTACTAAAAAAGCATCAAATGTTATGATTGTCGGCGGAGGAAAAACCGGGTTTTATCTGGCAAGGAACCTGATATCTTCCGGAATCAGCGTAAAGATTATCGAAGTAAACAGAGCCAGGTGTGATTTTCTGGCTGAGAACCTTCCTGAGGCTGATATTATATGTGCTGACGGAACAGCAAAAGAGATACTTCTCGAAGAAGGAATAGAGAAAGCTGCCGGACTTGCAGCTCTTACAAGTATAGATGAAGAAAATATCCTTCTGTCCATTAATGCGATGTCTCTTACAGATGTAAAGACTGCTACCAAGGTTAGCCGTACGAATTTTGAGGAAGTAATAAACAGGATGAATCTGGATACCATTATTTTCCCCAACAGGATAGTATCTGACAGAATACTTCAATTTGTACGTTCACTGCAATATACCATGGGTAGTAATATAGAGTATTTCAGACGCTTAGGAGGCGGCAAGGCGGAAGCTTTGATATTTAAGATTACAGAAGCTGCACATATCACCGGCAGACCGCTGATGGAACTGAATGTCAAGAAAGGTGTTCTTATCTGTGTTATAGCCCGTAAGAACAAGATCATCACTCCTTCAGGTTCCGATACCATAGAGGTGGGTGACAGAGTCGTGATAGTTCACACTAAAGCCGATATCAAGAATATCGACGACATTGTTACCGTATGATATAACAATTTGAACGATTCTTGCTGTAACATCTTATAGAAATGTAGGTGTCTGCAAAGAAAATATAATATTCGAGGATATATCATGAATTACGGAGTAGTATTTTATATACTTGGATGGATTTTAAAATCAGAGGCCATCTTCATGGTCTTTCCGTTTGTGGTTGGACTTATATATGGAGAGAATACGGGATGGAGCTATCTGATTACCGCAGGAATATGTCTGGCGTTCGGATTCCTGATGAATATCAAGAAGCCTAAAAAGGGTGGATTATATCTAAAAGAAGGCTTTTTCGTCGTAGCTCTGGGATGGATCATCATGAGTTTATTTGGAGCCATACCCTTTGTAATATCCGGTGAGATTCCGAGATATATCGATGCTGTATTTGAAACGGCGTCAGGATTCTCTACCACCGGTGCAACTATACTTACCGATGTCGAAGCTATGAGTCATGCAGGTCTTTTCTGGAGAAGCTTTACTCATTTACTTGGCGGTATGGGTGTATTCGTGTTCCTTTCGGCTCTTTTACCTATGTTGGGCGGAAATACCCTGAATCTTATGAAAGCTGAGAGTACAGGTCCTTCAGTTGACAAGCTGGTTCCCAGGATCAAAGATACGGTAAAAATTCTTTACTCTGTATATTTGGCTATGGGTGCAGTGGAATGTATCATACTTCTGATATGCGGTATGGATCTGTTTGAGAGTCTGTGTACTACGTTCGGAACCATAGGTACAGGTGGATTTGGTATCAGAAATGACAGTCTGGCTTCACTGTCTCCCTCGATTCAGTGGGTTGTCACTATCTTCATGATACTGAGCGGTGTAAACTACAGTATGTATTTCCTGATCCTGCGTAAAAAGTTCAAGCAGGCGCTTTGCATGGAAGAAATCAGGATATATTTTATAGTTATCGTTCTGGCAGTTGTGGCTATATCCATAAATACATGGGATATGTATTCCAGTGCTTCGGATGCCATCAGAACCGCTTCATTCCAGGTAGGTACTCTGATAACATCTACAGGTTTTGCAACTACGGATTTTGATCTGTGGCCGTCATTTTCAAAAATGGTACTCATCCTGTGTATGTTTATGGGAGCGTGTGCCGGCAGTACTGGCGGCGGACTGAAGATGAGCCGTATACTGATCCTCTGGAAGAGTGTAAAGAATCAGGTACGCAATCTCATACATCCCCGTTCTGTCACTAAAGTCAGAATGGATGGCGGAATCATTGATGAAACCACAGTTCATTCGACAGTAGTATATGTTGCTGTATTTTTCCTGATATATGGTATATCAACACTTATACTTTCACTGGATGGACATGATTTTACTACGAATTTTACAGCTGTACTGGCCACACTGAACAATATGGGTCCAGGCTTTAACAAAGTAGGTCCGACATGTAACTTCTCATTCTTCTCGGATCTGTCCAAGCTGACCTTGATATTCGACATGCTCGCCGGACGTCTGGAACTGCTGCCTCTGCTTCTAGTCATTACACCCAGAAGCTGGCGCAAAAACTTATAACAGGAGAAATTATGTCAACAAGAAAAGATTCACCCACAAACTGTGAGATGTGTATGTATTTCGAATATGACTATGACTTTGAAGATTACCTGTGTACACAAAGCAGTCTTGACGAGGATGATATAGCAAAAATGGCAGAAGACAGCCATTATCATTGTCCATATTTTAGGGTCGGTAACGAATACACTATAGTAAAGAAGCAAATATAATGTGACTATACAGACTGTTCTTACTGATGCCACGGATTGCTTCGTTGCAAGCAAGCATGAACAGCTTATGGACTTTTGACCATAGCTTCATTTGATTATAGGATAAAATTATGAAAAAAGATAAATATGAATCAAACAATAACATCTCAGATAATAAAAAATCCATTAATAAATACAAAAACACTAACAAAGTAAAAACTCAGTTAGATTCTTTTGTTAAATGTCCATATTTTAAAAAGTGCGGTGGTTGCCAGTATATAAACCTAAGCTATGAGGAACAGTTAAAGAAAAAAGAACAGACCGTATCCAGGTATTTGAAGGATATAGCTGTATCTCAACATATAAAGATAGACAGTATCATAGGTTCCGAAAGTGCCTATAACTATAGGAATAAAGTACATTCAGTATTTGGAAGAGACGGAAAAGGTAAAGTTGTACGTGGAATATACAAAGAAGACAGTCATAAGATAGTAGATATCAAGGAGTGCCTGTTAGAAGACAAAACTGCAGATGCTATCATCGAGGAAGTAAAGCGTTTACTTCCTTCTTTTAAATACAAAGTATTTGATGAGGATACCGGTTTTGGCTGGCTGAGACATGTACTAGTAAGAAAAGGTGAAAAGGGCTCCTCTAAAACAGCAAATAATGATTCTGAGATTAAAAAAGATGAAAAAGTCACAAAAACAAGTGAATATATGCTTGTACTGGTAACTTCTTCGGTTCCTTTTCCCGGAAAAAACAATTTTGTAAAAGCTATCAGAACCAAATTCCCGGAGATTTCTACCATAGTTCAGAATATAAACGATAAACGAACAAGTATGATCCTGGGAGACAGGAATATAGTATGTTACGGGAAAGGATTTATAGAAGATGAACTACTTGGGTTAACATTTAGAATATCACCAAACTCTTTTTATCAAGTAAATCCTTATCAGACGTCAAAGCTGTATAAAAAAGCCATAGAGTATGCCGGAGATATCTCATCTAAAACTGTGATAGACACTTACTGCGGTACCGGCACCATAGGAATGTGCATGGCAGAAAAAGCAAAAAATGTCATAGGTATCGAGCTGAATCCATCAGCGGTAAAAGATGCTATATCTAACGCAAAAGCAAACAACATAAAAAATATTGAGTTTATCAAAGCTGATGCAACAAAGTGGATGCAGGAGTATCAGGGAAAGATAAAAGAAAACGGGGATGATTATGTTTTGGTGATGGATCCTCCCAGAAGCGGATCCACTGAAGAATTTATAACTGCAGCGTCGAACGCAGGAATAAAAAATATAGTATATGTATCGTGCAATCCGGAGACTCTGTCCAGGGATTTAAAATCATTTATCAAGAAAAAATATTCCGTAGTT
>JAEEKN010000424.1 GCA_016282435.1 Lachnospiraceae bacterium
GTTCCGATGATCTCACCCAATACAGCCATGAGTATTTTACCTTTTGAAAGTCTGTAGAACAGTCCCGACAAAAATGCTCCGAATACAGCTCCTGTCAGAGCAAGGGGCGGGATTCCCATGAGCACCATACGGATGATGCCGATAATAAATGCACATAAAAGTGAATACCAGGGACCCATAAATACCGAGCACACTATATTTATAAAGTGCGCCATCGGGCACATTCCCTCTACTCTCAGTATCGGTGAAATAACTACGCCTATGGCAATAAGCATTGCCAGTACTACCATTTTTAAAATACTTTTTGAATTTTTCATTTTTCTGCCTCTTTTCGAATATAGTGAGAACGGCATTCATAACAGCGTCGTTCCCTAAAAACCGCAGTCTCCTTCGAACTGCGTATAAGAGAATCGGTCGAAGCTTACTGGCTTCCTCTCACGCCGGAACACGGCTTCCCATCGCTGTTATACAGATGCGAGGCGCTCCCCTCCCATCCGTCCGGTCCACCCGGATGTCCGTTCATCACTCCTTTCTTTTAGAGGTAAAAAATAAGCTGCCCGATATGGCAGCCTAAAGAATCGATACTCAGTCATCCCTACGTTGGCATTAACCAAATCAGGTTATCGGTCGAAGGTCTACCTTCCTCTCAGCCTGTTTACCAAGCTCCCGTCTGTTTTATTTATTTAACGTATGATATTGTAGCACGTTTTTTCAAAAATGCAAGCTATTTTTGGAAATATTATAAGTAAGTTTCCGTTATCAACACTTATACGGGATTCCTGCCCTATAAATTCGTTACTGACTCCCAGTGGAAATCTGTTGTCAAGCTCTGCGTTTTCTATCTCGTACTTTAGTCCTTTTATAGTAACTCCGGTGCTTAAATCCGATAGTGAAAATACCGAGATAAATCCTGCATCCTTTTTTTCGAGTTCTACCCCGGAGTCTTTTATGACAGTTAATACGTTTCTGTCATCATAGAGATATCCGCGGCCCCCGATTTCTGCGATATGGGACAGCATCTGGATATTGGCCACAGTATGCTCTATCCTTCCACCCATGCATCCATAAAAGCAGAATTCCCTGTATCCTTTTTCAAAACCTATCGTTACAGCCTGCCAGGTATCAGTCACATCTTTTACGGGATTCAGCTCAACTATATTCGGATGGTCCGGAACATATTTTAATGTGTCAAAATCTCCTACGACCATATCGGGTGTTATTCCGGCCGATTCGAGGTATTTATACCCTCCGTCTGCAGCTATGATGTAATCACCGTCTTCTTTTACAAAATCCAGTCCATAGTTTTCACCGGCCCCGACTATGATGCATTTGCTCATACTGTCACCTCTTTTTTGTCACGCCTGCTCCGTGCTGGCATAGATTTCCTTATAGACATCACAGGTCTTTATGAGTTCTTCATGTTTTCCCCTGCCTACAAGTTTGCCGTCGTCCAGTACAAGTATCATATCTGCATGCTGTACGGTGGACGCTCTCTGGGATACCACAAATATCGCGGGTTTCCACGAAAGTGTCTTCAATGCTTTTCTGAGTGCCGCATCCGTGGCATAGTCAAGTGCTGAAGAACTGTCATCAAGTATCAGTACTTTGGGCTTTCCTACCAGGGTTCTGGCTATCGACAGACGCTGTTTCTGTCCTCCGGAGAAGTTTCTTCCTTCCTGCTCCACTTCCCTGTCAAGCGATATCCCTGAGATCTGGGCCAGCTTCATGGCTTCTTCGAGATCCGCATCCGTAGCGGCGTCATTTCCCCATTTGAGGTTTTCCCTGACCGTTCCCTTAAAAAGTACCGCTTTCTGCATTACGGTTCCAACCATGTCCCTTAGGGATGCCAGATCGTATTTCTTTACATCGCGTCCCGCTACGTAAACCGTTCCTTTTTCAGCGTCATAAAAACGCGGGATCAGATTCACGATGGATGTTTTACCTGAGCCCGTACCTCCTATAATGCCGGTGACTGTTCCGTAGGGTGCTTCAAAATCTATGTCTTCCAAAGCGTCTTCTCCGCCTTCGTTATACTTCATGTATACATGGCTGAAGCTGACCGCAATGTTGTTTTCCCTGCCGTCTTTGCTGCTTTCGTCGGGATATTCCTTTTCATCCTCGGTCACTACAAATACTTCCCTCCCCTCGTGAATATCCATCACCGCACTGATACGGTGTCCGCACGCAAGTCCTTTGGTGATACTTATGAATGTATTCGCAAGTTTCAAAAGTTCTACCAGTATCTGCGACATGTAGTTTACGAGCGCCACCACAGCGCCTGCTTTCAGAGCTCCCGATTCTACTCTCAGAGCACCCGAATAAAGAAGTATGATAAGCGCGACATTTATCACCACATAGGTCGCAGGATTCATGATGGCGGATATTTTTCCGGCTACTATCTGGAGGCGTTTATGTTTTTCCGATTCCGCCTCAAAATTCGCTATTTCCCTGTCTTCGAGCCCGAATGCACGGATAACCCTGACACCCGTCAGATTCTCACGGGTAAGTCCCAAAAGCTTATCCAGTGCACTCTGTACTTTTTTAAACCTCGGAATGGTCATGAACAGGAGTGCAAAAACGATAA
>JAEEKN010000425.1 GCA_016282435.1 Lachnospiraceae bacterium
CGGATATGAATATACAGATATAAAAGATGGAAAGCTTATAATACGTCTTTCTCAGTTTGACGCCGGTTATGAGAAGTTCAATATACAGGCTATCGATAATGCCGGTAATAAATCGGATGTCTATAAAGTAAAGAATCCATATTATAAGAGCAAGGATTCCGATTCTGATTATAACCCTGCGGTAGAGCTGCCGAAGGATACACAGCCGACGGAGACAGGTGATACGACTGCAGAGGTGATAGAGCATGTGAAGACCGATAAGGATGGAAACGTGGTAGTAGGACTTGACCTTGAAAATCTGATCAGAGAAGCAGCCGGTGAAAACGGGGACAGTGATGGAGAGAGCGAAGACATAAAGATCTCTGCTATCGGTGACATCCTGGAATATATATATCCGAAAGAGGATGATGCGCTAGTAGGGAGGGAGTTTTATACGATTACCACAAAAAGCGGGAAAGCATTCTATCTGATAATTGATAAGAACGGGGATAAGGAAACAGTCCGTTTCCTTACGGATATAACGGAAAATGACCTATTGCATGTGGTAAAGAGTGATACACAGTCGCTTCCGAGAAACTCCGCCGCAAAGGATTCATCGATAAAGGATTCCGCACTGCCGAACAACAATGATAATACCGGTACAGAAACAAACACCGGGGATGGATATTCAGAAACCAGGCAGATGACTGATGAAGAGGTACAACAGGCTGAAAAGGAACAGCAGTCGGATAAAAATACCGAAAAGCCGGAAGAACCAGGATTCATAGAAAAGAACATGAGTTATATCATAATGGCAGTTGCCGGAGTGATAGCTATTATCTTAGGTTACTATTTCAAGGTAGTAAAGGTAAGAAGAAACAGAAATACTGAGGATGGACCTGTCGAGGATGAAAGGGACACCGGGGATTCAGAGGAGGATTATTTAGGCATCACACAGGAAGATGTCTCAAATAATAAAACACAAAAATAAATCAAAGAGGAGAGAAAAACATGGATCACACAGATCAATTTACCGGGAATATCAATCCGAACAGAATGTCGGGGACGATAGAACTGGAGCCTGATAACTCCCGTCCTTTTTTCAAGCAGGAGAAAAAGATACTTGGGGAGATACATCTGGATGAAGACAGTCAGGCAGAACCTAAAAAGGAATACAAGGAAATCACCCTTAAGTTTACTAAAGGTCTTGTAGGTGAGGAATTTGAGGCGAAAGATGGAAACATATACAGGGAAATAAAAATCCCAAATGCGGACAAGGATGATAAAAGTCCCTGGCTTTCATTTGTAGCACCCGCCAACAAAATCCACGAGGATAGGTTTTCGGAAAACGGTATGTGGCTGAAACTACCGGCAGAAGGCCATACTACGGTAAAAAGGGAGTTTATAGCATATACCGACAGCAACGGAAAAAATGAATATCAGAAGGAAACTGCCAGTATATCAAATACTGATTTAAAGAAGCTGATGGATGAAGCCCGCCCCAAAGAGCGAGTATCCCTGAAAGATAAAATAGCTCAAAAGAAGGAAACACTGGCGGAAACCATAGACAGAAGGATCAAAAACCCTGTTAACAGAAATAATATGAGTTTGTAAGAGTAGAGGAGGAAAGCAAAATGCAGACAGCAAATAATTATATGAAAATCGATTATGAAATCGAAGAAAATAATGATATCGAAGCTATAAGAAGAAGGTTCGAAAAATATTATAAGATGTGCAAGGACATGGAAAAGAAAGCAGACGAGATAAAGAACGGAGGAGCAAAGGCATGAATTACGAAGAGTTTAAGCAACAGGTAGTGGAGCAGATCAAGGACCATATGCCTATAGAGTATGCGGACGCAGATGTAGGTATCAGACAGGTGATGAAGAACAACGATACCATCCAGGATTCTCTTTATATCAATAACGGAGATGAAAGGATATCCCCGGTCATAAACCTTAATGAATCCTTTAAATCATATGAAAAGAGCGGGGACTTTGAGGCCGAGCTCAACATGATAGCAAATATCAGGATGAATGCAGATCCTAAGCTGGAAGTTGATATAAACAGTGTACTTAATTTTGAAAGCATAAAGGACAGGATAGACTGCAGGCTGATAAATGCCGAAACAAACAGTGAATATCTGAAGGACAAGCCTTTTAAGCAGATAGAGGATCTGGCAGTAGTATATACCGTGGAGCTAGGAAAGAATTCAGACGGTATCATGAATACCGTAGTAACTGATTCTCTTATGTCAAGCTGGGGAATAGATGCGGAACAGCTTGATAAAGTAGCTATGGAGAACCTTGAAAACTCCGATACTTCGAGATTCAGCAGCATGAGGGATGTACTTAAGAGCATGATGTTCCCTGATATGCCTGATGATGATCCGATGGTAGCATCAATGCTTCCTCCGATGGAAGGACCGCAGATGTACGTCCTCACATCCGATGACAAGCTGTATGGAGCCAAGTATCTTGCAGATACCGGTAAGCTTGACGAGATATCGGAAAAGCTTGGCAGTGACCTTATAGTCATCCCTTCAAGCGTCCATGAATGCATCATCATCCCGAATGACGGGAGCATGGACAGGTCAGTCATAGAAGGCATGATCCATGATGTGAATTCCACCCAGGTACCTCCGAAGGACATCCTGTCAGAGCATGCATATATGTATGATGCCCAGGAGCATGAGCTCATGCGTGCGGACAGATATGAGCAGAGGCAGGCAGAAAAGCAGGCAGATAAGGCGGTAGCAGTAGGCGAGATCAAGGCAGCATATGAGGTAAAAGTTGAAAAAACAGATGCTCCACGAGAGAAAAAATCCGTAAGAGCACAGATCTCAGAGAAAAAAGCGATCATATCAAAGACTGCAGCCGAAAAAACTGCACCGGTAAAGGATCATCAGATAAGTAAATGATATTATATATTTTGGGGGAATGGTTATCCGTTCCCCTTTTATTTTACTAAGAAAAGGTCGAAGGGAGAAAAATAAATCTTTAATCAAAACTGCTGAAAAAAGGAGCGATATGAAAAATAAAGAACAGAATGAAAATATGGTAAACGAAAGCAAAAATCAAACAATACCGGTTGTAAACGGTCCAAAAGAATTTGACGTTTTTATGGAGCAGAATCCTGGGACAATTGTAAATGTAGTGATAGAACCGGCAGGAGGTAAGGATGGCTGATGAATATGAACTGAAACAAGTAACTGTAAGGCTCTGCTTAAAGGAAGCTGAACCGCTGTACAGCAACGAGGCAATAACAGACTCTGATAAAGCGATAAAGGTCATGGCGGATGCTTTAAGGGAGATGGACAGAGAGTACGTATGCGTGGTAAACCTTGATACGAGACGGGTCCCGATAAATTATTCAGTCGTCAGCATAGGCGATACAATGAACTGTGCAGTGCCTATTCAGAACCTGTTTAAAGTAGCAATACTTCAGAATTCTTCAAGTCTTATATGCCTTCATAATCATCCGTCAGGCTCCAAAGTTCCAAGCAAACCTGATCTGGATGTTACAAAACGTATGGTTGAAGCCGGAAATATCATCGGGATACCGGTCATAGATCATATTATAGTAGCAGGAGGTACAGGAGACCATGAGAGTATCAGAAGAACAAATCCGGAACTTTTTAACCAAGTGGTAGCAGAGAATCATAAAGTTTCTGTAAAAGAAAAGATAGCAGAGAAAAAAATACTTTCAGCTGCTATCAATAAAGATAAGAACTTCGAAAACAGTAATCGGATAACAAAAACTCGATAAAATGAACTTAACTTTTCTTTTTTAACCTGACTAGAGTACTCCGGCTGATACCGGTCATTTCTGTAACTTCGGTAAAAGTATGAGTTTTCAAGAACTTCAGAGCACTCTTTAAATCTTCATCGGAGTACTTAGGAGGACGGCCTTCACGATAACCGGAAGTCTTTTTGGCAGCCTGTTTACCTTCTGCAGTGCGTTGCATCCTCATATCTCTTTCACACTCGGCAGTTGTGGTCAATATGTTCTTTATGAGTTTACCAATAGGAGAGTCATCAAGTAGGCCTAGATTAAGGACATATACTTTTACACCTCGGCTGCCGAGTGTGTCTATTAGCTCAAGTGCCTGTTTCATACTGGTGGCTATCCTATCAAGACTGGTAACCACTATTATATCACCTTCAGTAACTACACTAAGCAGTTTGTCTAACTGAGGGTGATCATTGACGGAGCCTTTGAAAGTATCTGAGTATATCTTTTCAGCACCGGCGTTTTTGAGCTCGGTCTTTTGATCTTCCAGACTGTTTTTGTTTGATGTTTGTGATGGTGCACCTGCCCTTATATATCCATAAAACATAGGTTGGTTTCTCCTGTATGATGATAATTAACATAATAATAACATAGGATCATTTGTACGTCAATGATTAGGAAATTTCAAGAAATAGAACTGACGTTCACTAAGTAATAGTCCTATTTATTATAATTCGTGCAGTATGTATAAAATTAATAGTATATTACATCGTTTTTTGTATAAAATGAAAAATAATATGTCTTGACTTGTGATATTACATAATGTTATAATATAAAAGATTTGGTTAGGAGGAAAAAGTAATGAAGTATAATGAGGATGTATTTGCTGAGAGCTTTCAAGC
>JAEEKN010000426.1 GCA_016282435.1 Lachnospiraceae bacterium
TTCAAGAAACATTCGGCTGCAAAGTCAGTGCATCATGGTTTTGTCGGAGGCCTGCTGGAGCATACACTGTCCGTAACGAGTCTTTGCAAAGTATTTGCCAACCAGTATTCATTGCTGAACAAGGATCTGCTCATCACAGCGGCTCTGTGCCACGATATCGGAAAGACTACGGAGCTTTCGGATATGCCGTCAAATGACTATACCGATGACGGAAATCTCCTGGGCCATATTGTCATAGGATGCGAGATGGTCGGAGAGAAGATCAGGTCTATAGAAGGCTTCCCACATGCGTTGGGTTCGATGCTCAGACACTGCATCCTGGCACATCACGGAGAGTATGAGTACGGTTCGCCCAAAAAACCCGCCATAGCCGAAGCTATAGCACTGAACTTCGCAGATAACCTTGATGCGAAGATGGAGACCATGAGAGAACTTCTCGACAGTGCCGATTACAATGCAGAGTGGCTCGGCTTCCAGAGACTCTTCGAATCCAATATGCGTAAGACCACTTATAAAGAGTAATATAAAGAAAAGTACATACAAAAGGACGGAATTGTATATAGACTTACCGGATTAATGTTCTATAATAGAATGTTATTAAGAAAACGTCCCTAAGGCTTCCCCTGAGGGGAAGCTGTCAGCGTAGCTGACTGATGAGGTGAAATTAAAAACGAGAGGAGCATAAAAACATGCAGATGACATTCAGATGGTATGGCGAAGGAAATGACAGCATAAGCCTGGATCAGATCCGCCAGATACCCGGTGTGGAAGGAATAGTATGGGCACTTCACGACAAACTTCCCGGTGAAGTGTGGGAAAAAGAAGAGATACAGAAGGTGGCTGACCAGCTTCATGCAAAAGGATTCAACATGGATGTTGTAGAATCCGTAAACGTTCATGATGATATAAAGATAGGACTTCCCACCAGGGACAAATATATCGAGAATTATGCGCAGACCTTGAGGAATCTCAAAGAATTCGGCGTAAAAGTAGTCTGCTACAATTTTATGCCCGTATTTGACTGGACCAGAACAGACCTGTTCCATCCGCTTCCCGACGGTTCTACCGCTCTCTACTATGAGAAGGATAAGATCATTGACGATCCCGTGAAGATGGCTGATTATATCCTGGAAAAATGCGAAGGATATACCATGCCCGGCTGGGAACCCGAGAGAATGGGAAAACTCAAGGAACTTTTCGAGGCATATAAGCCCGTTACCAAAGAAAAACTCTGGGAAAACTTAAAGTATTTCTTAGAGCAGCTGATGCCGGTATGTAAGGAGACCGATATCAAACTTGCCATCCATCAGGACGATCCGCCCTGGGATATTTTTGGACTTCCCAGACTCCTTGTAGACGAAGCATCCATCGACAGATTCTTGAAGATGGTGGACGATCCTTACAACTGCCTCACACTTTGCTCCGGTTCCATGAGCTCCAACCCGAAGAACAATGTGGCAGCTATCGTTAGAAAACATTGCGACAGGATAGCATTTGCACACGTCCGTAACGTAAAGCATTATCCCAACGGTGATTTCAGCGAGACTTCACATCGTGACTGCGACGGAGACACAGGAGTGCTCGAGATCATGAAAGCATACCATGACTGTGGATTTAACGGCTATATCAGACCCGACCACGGCCGTCACATATGGGGAGAGAAGTGCAGACCCGGATACGGACTTTACGACAGAGCCCTCGGAATCATGTACCTTCTCGGTATCTGGGACACACTGGAGAAATATGATAAATAATAAAAAATCAATCACAGAACCGTCTCCGTGATTGACGCGTGATTGAATTGATATGACAAATAATTAGAAAGGGAAAAAATGAAACTCACATTAGATGGAATTAAAAACAGGGAAGCATGGAAAGGATACAAGCTCCCCTCTTACGATATAGAGAAGATGTGCGAGACCACAAAGCAGAATCCTGTATGGATCCACTTTGGCTCGGGCAACATTTTCAGGGCATTTCTTTGCAGTGCCGCACAGGAACTCCTGGATAACGGTGTGATGACATCAGGTATCACAGCTGCAGAGAGCCACGGAACAGAGATCATCACGGAGTGCTTTAAGCCCCATGACAATCTGTGCGTAGCAGTAACACTGAACGGTGACGGAAGCACTTCAAAAGAAGTGGTTGCTTCGGTAGGAGAGGCTCTCACCACAGCTTACGATTTTCAAAGAATCATAGAGGTATTTTCAACCGAAAGCTTGCAGATGGCGTCATTTACCATCACCGAAAAAGGATATGCCTTAAGGGATGCTTCCGGAAAAATATTCCCCATGGTTGAGAATGATAAAAAGACCGATCCTAAGGACATAATAAGCGATATGTCTGCAGGCAAGCAGAATCATCACCTGATGTCCATGATCACTGCCCTGACACTCAAGAGAAAATCCGCATGCGGCAAGCCCATAGCACTGGTATCCATGGATAACTGCTCTCATAACGGGGAAAAGATAGAGAATGCCGTAAAGGAGATAGCGGGAGCCTGGGCAGAGGCCGGATTCATCACAAAAGAAGATCTGGAATTCCTGAATACAAAGGTCAGCTATCCCTGGAGCATGATAGACAAAATCACTCCCAGACCTGACAAAAAGGTGGAGGACATGCTCATCGCAGACGGAATAGACGAGATAAAGCCTTTTGTAACTCCGAACGGAACATATATAGCAGCATTTGTAAATGCTGAAAGACCGCAGTATCTTGTTATAGAAGATGATTTTCCGAACGGAAGACCTGCACTTCAAAAGGCCAGAGGTATTATATTTACCGACAGGGATACGGTAAACAAAGCCGAGAGAATGAAGGTTTGTACCTGCCTCAACCCTCTTCATACAGCGCTTGCGGTATACGGATGCCTGCTCGGATACACATCCATATCGGCAGAGATGAAAGATAATGAACTTGTAAACCTCGTAACCAAAATGAGCAGAACCGAAGGCATGCCGGTAGTGGTAAATCCCGGAATCCTCAATCCCGAGAAGTTCCTGGAGGAGTGCCTTACAGAGCGTTTCCCGAATCCTTTCATGCCCGATACTCCCCAGCGTATCGCGACTGATACTTCACAGAAGCTTCCTATCAGATACGGTGAGAATTTCAAGGCTCATATAGAGAAGGGTGATGCGGATAAACTGGTATTTATGCCCCTTGTTATAGCAGGGTGGCTCAGATATCTTTTGGCTGTGGATGACAACGGAAACAGCTTTGAACCTTCATCCGATCCGCTTCTTACCACAGCGCAGGGCATGCTTAAAGGCATAAGCTTTGGAAAAACCGACGTAAGTGAAGCAGAGCTCAAAGAAATCCTGTCAAATGAGGTCATCTTCGGAACAGACCTAGTAAAAGCAGGCCTGAGCACACTTATTACAAAGTATTTTAATGAGCTGAATGCCGGTGTGGGAGCTATCAGAAAGACCCTAGAGAAGTACTGTGACTAAATAATAAGAGACGGTCCCGTAACCTGAAATCAGGCTTCGGAACCGTCTCTTTTGATGAGAGAATATGAAGAATTATCTAGTAATCAACATTCACAACCCAGGATGATCCCTCCGCGTTCTGCGTAATAACTGCAGAGTCCCCTGGCAGGTACTATTTTTATATCTACTCCTTCAAATATTGAACGGATCTTTTCTGCTACTGCATTAGCAAATTCCAGGCATTCAACATGGCAGATCCTGATCTTACCCTTGGTGAAGCCGTTTGACTTCAGCTGTTCTATGATTTTTTCTATCATTCTGTTGTTCCCACGGCATTTTCCGACCTGTTCGATGGTACCTTCCTTGCTGGCGGTTCCCAGGATCTTTATATTCATAAATCCGATGGCCGATGCGATGATTTTGCTGACACGTCCGTTCTGAGCCAGATTATGAAGTGATGAGAGAGAAAAGTAGAGCTTTAATCTCTTTCTGTATTTTTCTATCGAACTGCATACTTCTTCGAAACTTTTTCCCTGACTCTTGAGTTCTGCCAGTTTTTCGAGCAGAAGAACCATGCCGGGACCTGTGGACAGCGAATCAACTACATATATTTTTGCGTCGGGGTTGTCGGCGAGATACATATCTTTAGCTACATTGGCTCCGGAATAGGTTCCGGAAAGACCGCTGGTGATGGTCACACAGTATATCTCGTCGGCACCTTCGAATGCTTTGAGCCATGCATCGATGGAAGGGCTGGCGGTATATGAGCGGTCATTGTAGCCTTCAAGATAGTCCAGAACTTCATGAACGTTTAATGCTTCATCATCCGTATAGTTTCTCTCGTTCGTAGATATGGAAAGCGGAACAGTCTCAAAACATATACCGGGGTATTCTTTTAAGTCACATGCGGAATCCGCTACAAATTTAACCATAATGACGACCAACCTCCTTTACCGAAATGAAAACCTTGTAATAATGTTTTGAAAACTTTTCAATGTAGTTTTCAAAACCACATATACTATAACACAATACTATATAAAATGCAATAAAAAATAAATAAAAATTTTATTAATCTTTACTTTTGGGTGTTTTGAAAGTATAATCATATAGGTACATAAATACTGTTATATTGGCTAATGAGATTAATTATACCTCATTTGGCTGTTTTACAGTCACCTTCTCATAAAGGGGGAAGGCTTTATAGAAAAAGATATTCGTTACCGGGGATGCGCTGGAAGCGTTTTCGAGGTGATATTGACTCGGTTATATTCATACAGAACAGGAAGCATAATGAGATATTACATAGCAGATCTTCATTTTTTCCACGAGAACCTCAATGAAAACATGGATAAACGTGGTTTTTCGAGCGTCGAAGAAATGAACGAATATATGATAAAAAAATGGAACGGCAGGGTGAGAAAAAACGATGATGTCGTGGTGCTCGGTGATTTCTCCATCGGAAAGGGAGAAGAGACAAATGAAGTGTTAAAACGCCTCAATGGTCAAAAGTATCTGATAACCGGGAATCACGACAGATTTATGGATGACAGGAAGTTCGATCAGAAGCTTTTCAGATGGATGAAGCCGTATGAAGAACTGAAGGATAACAAAAGGAAGGTCATTCTGTCGCATTACCCTATATTCTGTTACAACGGACAGTACAGGCTGGACAAAGAAGGTAATCCCAAAACATACATGCTGTTCGGGCATGTCCACGGGACTTATGATGATGTACTGGTCGGCAAATTTATAGACATCACCAGGAATACAAACGTGATACTGCCCAGGGAAAATACGGAACGCAGTATACCGTGTATGATGATAAACTGCTTCTGCATGTTTTCGGATTACGTACCTCTGACTCTCGATGAGTGGATAGAAGTGGATAAACGCCGCCGTAATCTTTCTTAATAAAAACAAGTTTATGTGGAGGATATTTATATGTCCCGTGTCTTGATCGTGGAAGACGATAAAGCCATTATAGAAGCTTTACAGAACTACTTAAAAGGTGAAAAATTCGAGACAGCGACCGCTTCGGGCCAGAACGAGGCGATAGCTTCTTTAGATAAAAAAGCTCCGAATATACTTCTGGTGGATCTGTCACTCACCGACGGAGACGGTTTTGGAGTATGCAGTGAAGCGAAGAAAAGGAATATTCCGGTCATCTTCCTGACAGCGTCTGCAGATGAAATGAGCGTGGTAAAAGGACTCGATATGGGGGCGGATGACTATATAGCAAAGCCTTTTAGGCCGAGGGAACTTATATCCAGGATCCGCAGGGTTCTTAGACAATATGAGGGCGTATCCAAAATCCTGTCCTTAGGCGACGGGGTGCTGGTAGATACGGAAAAGGGGCAGGTCACCAAAAACGGAACACCTGTTGAACTTTCTGCTCTCGAATACAGACTGCTTACAGTTTTTATAAACAACAAGGGAATATTACTTTCGAGAAACAAACTCCTGGAGGATATCTGGGATATCGGTGGCGATTTTGTAAACGACAATACTCTTACCGTATATATAAAGCGTCTGCGCGAAAAAATCGAGACCGATCCTCAGAATCCCTGTATCATAAAGACTTTACGCGGCCTCGGCTACCGCATGGATTGAAAGGTGCATAATGGAAATCTTTAGAAACAGATCCTTTTTTTATGAATACATAATTATAGCCGCACTGCTTGCGGGAACAGCTGTTGCGGTATTCTTTTTTTCAATCCCGGGAGCCCTGATAGTAGCAGGCACCGGTGTGATTATCCTGATCGTTATGTATCTTATGGCGAAAAAAAGATACAATGCGATGGAACAGCTGAGCATAGAACTGGACCAGATACTTCACGATAACGACAGGTTCCTCATCACCGAGTGTGAGGAAGGCGAACTGGCCATTCTGTCGAGTTCCATCCGCAAGATGACGGTAAAACTGAAAGAACAGGCGTCACAGCTTCAGGACGAGAAAAAAGTCCTCACAGATGCCATAGCCGATATTTTTCACCAGATGAGAACACCTCTGACATCGATGAGGCTTTCATGCTCGATGCTGGCTGAGGAGGAACTTGGTTACGAGGACAGGATCAGGTTCATCAGGAGCATAAAAAAACAGCTCGAACGTATGCAGTGGCTCGTGGAGACATTACTTAAGATGTCAAAGATAGAAGCAGGTACCGTAACATTTAAAAGGGAACGGATCGACGTGGGAGAGATGGTCAAAAAAGCCTGCGATCCGCTTCTGATTCCTCTGGAACTGAGAGACATCGGATTAGAAATTAAGACGAACGGTGCAGGACTTACAGGGGATATTGACTGGCTGGCGGAAGCGGTCGGGAACATAGTGAAGAACTGCATGGAGCATACTCCCGAAGGAGGAACGATAACAATCAATGCCGAGGAGAATGCCATATATACCGTTCTCACTGTGGAGGATACCGGTAAAGGCTTTGACAAGAACGACATAGCACATATATTTGAAAGATTTTATAAAGGTAAAAACTCAGGCTCCGAAAGCGTCGGCATAGGACTGGCTCTGTGCCGCACCATCATCACGGGACTTGACGGAACCATAAAAGCCGAGAACGGTAAAGCCGGAGGGGCACGGTTTGAAATCCGTTTTTATAAAAATGTGGTGTAACTGGTGACTTTTGACAAATTTTTACTGCAATAAACAACATCAAAGAGCCGTATTGGGAAATAAAACACATTTACAGGGACGCCGTTTTAATATATGATGTTACCAAAGTTGAACTTAAAGACCTCACGGAACCGGATGAGGCATATAATATAAACACATGGAGGAGGAACAAAATGACATTTGAAAACAAAGACGGAGCTTTAGTCTGTTACAAGAGCGGCGAACAGCTGAAGATCGAAGCATGGGGACAGGATTCCTTGAGAGTCAGGGCTACCATGCAGAATGAATTCACCGGAAAGGACTGGGCACTTACCGAAAAAATCGATAAAGGAAATGCTGTTGTCACCATCGGTGAAGAGGATTTCTGGGTAGGAGACGGGAATATCGCAAAGCAGCCTGTAGCTACCATCGTGAACGGCCGCGTAAAGGCTGTGGTAAATTTTGCCGGAGTCATTTCATTTTATAAAGACGAGAAGCTCATACTCAGAGAATACTTCCGTTCTTACGGCGGAACCCTGTCAAAAGAGAGCAGATGCCTGAAGGTGGTAAACCGTGAGTGGAAGGGCATCATAGGCGGCAGTGAATATGCATTAAACGTAAAGTTCGAAAGCAACAACGGTGAGAAAATATTCGGTATGGGACAGTACCAGCAGGAGTGCATGGAACTCAAAGGCTGCGTGCTGGAACTAGCACAGCGTAACTCCCAGATATCGGTTCCTTTTGCGGTATCATCACTGGGTTACGGATTTTTATGGAACAATCCCGCTGTCGGCCGCGTAACCTTCGGAAAGAATTATACCGAATGGGTAGCACGTGCTACAAAAGAGATGGATTACTGGCTGACAGTAGCCGATACTCCCAAACAGCTCATAGAAAAATACACCTCTGTTACGGGCCGTGCAGACATGTTCCCCGAAGACCTCATGGGACTCTGGCAGTGCAAGCTTAGATACAGAACTCAGGAAGAGGTACTTGAAGTAGCCAGAAAGTACAAGGCTGAAGGTATCAAGATAGACCAGATAGTTATTGATTTCTTCCATTGGACAGTACAGGGTGACTGGAAATTCGACAAGACCTACTGGCCCAATCCCAAGGCTATGGTGGACGAACTTCACTCCATGGGCATAAAGGTTATAGTATCGGTATGGCCTTCTGTTGACAGGAAGAGCGAGAATTTCTATCCCATGATGGAAAAAGGACTGCTTATCAAAACAGAACGCGGAGCAGCACAGACATATGATTATCAGGGCGACTGCGTAGAGATCGATCCTTTCAATCCCGAGACCAGAAAATATGTCTGGGAAGTTTGCAAAAAGAATTATTACGATTTCGGAATAGATGCATTCTGGCTCGACAACTCGGAGCCGGATTACGGAGTATACGATTTTGAAAATTACCGTTACTGCGACGGTCCTGCTCTGGCACTTTCAAATATGTATCCCCAGATGTACAGCCGTGTATTCTATGACGAGATGAAGAAGGAAGGAAAGCCCGTGGTAAATCTTTTAAGATGTGCATGGGCAGGATCGCAGAAGTACGGAAATGTGGTATGGTCCGGTGATGTTCCTTCGACATTCGAAGCATTCAGAGATCAGCTTCAGTGCGGTCTGAACATGGGTCTCGCGGGAATTCCCTGGTGGACCACCGATATCGGAGGCTTTATGACCGACGATGTAAACGACCCTGACTTTAGGCAGCTGCTCATCCGCTGGTACCAGTTTGCGGTATATTCGGCTATCCTTCGTATGCATGGAGACAGAGGCCCCTACAATATCCCTCCGCTTGATACCAGGGACTGGGGCGGCGGATACCTTCATACCGGTCAGCCGAACGAGCTCTGGAGCTACGGTGAGGATAATTACGCCATCATGAAGAAGTACTATGATATAAGAATCGGAATGCATGATTATATCAAGTCACTGTTCGAAGAAGCTCATACAAACGGTTCACCCCTTATCCGTCCTATGTTCTATGAGTTCCCCGATGATGAGGAATGCTGGAACCTTCAGGATCAGTACATGTTTGGAGCTAAATACCTGGTAGCACCTGTACTTCATCTTAATGAATTTAAGCGCGAGGTATACCTTCCTGCAGGACAGTGGAAGCTTACATCCACAGGCGAGACCATGAACGGAGGCTGTAAAGTCACAGTTGACGCTCCTATAGATTATATGCCTGTATTTGAAAAAATTTAATATCGTTTTTATCGGGGAAACGCAGAAGACGCTTCCCCGGTGGCATTCAAAAAAAACTTCCTAAAAGAGTAAGCTCTCTTAGGAAGTTTTTATTGATTTTTTTCGTAATAGAATATATAATAAAATTCGGGATATTCTTACATCTCGGTACAGAAAAGGTAGGGAAGAATAACTAGTATTTGTGAATTTCGGGGTTTGTTTGGGGAAAGGAATTGGCGATGGATCATCATGAAAAAAACGAGGATGCATTTAAATCCTCACCACTGATGGTTTTAATATCATATACGGTTCTGGGATCGGCTCTTATCATGGAGACGCTTCTTTTGGGTTGGGAGACCTGGGCTATACCTTTGATAGCATTTTCTGTTATCATCTGCTGGGGGCTGCATATCACTCAGTTCATGTCGCACAGAGTGCGTCTTTATACATGCACCCTGCTCATGATGGTATCGTTTTTCTATTACGGTATCCATATCACCAGTGCATATGATATGCCGCTGGTCATGATGCTGATCATGATGATATATACGACGACCGGTGAAGTCGGATTGATCAATATCTGTGAAGTCACATATTTCTGTACCATGGGTTATGATATCGTCACCATGATATCGACTGATGTCGAGTGGGACAGTTTACTTATCTCCAGAACCGCACTTCACATAATCCTCATGTTCATGTCAGCCTGGCTGGCCAGAGCCATCATCAAAAAATGGTCCGTAGTATTCCATAAATCCGATGCAAAGATAGACGAACTGAACGAGAGTACAAAGAGAATGAACAGCTTCATGGCGAATCTGTCCCATGAGCTTCGTACTCCTATTAATGCTATAATAGGTATTACCAATGTCATGCTTGACAAGGAGGATAACGATGAACTCCGCGTGGATATGCATGAGGTCATAGTAGCCGGACGAAGAATGGCGGAGCAGGTCGGAGACATCCTTGACTACTCAGAGATAGAGATGAATCAGCTCGTGGTGAACAAGGGAAGCTATATGATCGCTTCTATCCTGAACGATCTGGTGGTTGAACTGCGTCCCATCATCCCGAAGGAACTTGAACTTGTCATAGATGTTGACGCCGAAGTACCCGCAGTACTCCGCGGAGATTCGGGCAAGCTTCACAAGATCCTGTATCACCTGATAAGCAACGGCTTAAAGTACACCAAAGAAGGCGGTGTTCTGGTACACATCACCTCTGTAAAACAGAAGTATGGTATAAACCTCTGTATAGAGGTATCGGATACCGGTATAGGTATGACAAAGGATGAGCTTGACAGACTGTACAGCAGGTTCTATCAGGCTGAATCAGGAAGAGAAGTGAGGTCCGGCGGTCTCGGTATATCCATGGTGATAGTAGCGGGATTCGTGAGATCCATGGGTGGTTTCATCACCATAGACAGTACTCCTGACAAGGGTACCAATGTCAGGATCAGTATACCTCAGGAGGTAGAGGATGACGGAAGATGCATGACTGTCAGCAACCGTGAAGTCATAAACCTCGCCGGATTCCTGAACATCGGAAAGTTCTCAAATCCCAATGTGCGTGAGTACTACAACAGCATGATCCTGAACCTGGTCAGGGGCTTACGTACTTCCATGCACCGTGTGGACAACGTGGACGACTTAAAGAAGCTACTTAAAAAAGTCAGGATTACACATCTGTTTGTAGCGGATGAAGAGTATTTAAAGAATTTAGATTACATAGAGTCGCTGGCATCGGAACTTAAAGTAGTGGTAGTGGCAAGAGATTCGTTCGAACTTCCCAAATCGGCGAAAGCACATATCCTGCTTAAACCTTTCTACTGCATACCTATAGTCAGCATACTGAATTCTAACCATACAAAGAAGGATCCCGAGAAGAGGATGTACTGCAACGGCGTGAGGGCTCTCGTAGTAGATGATGAACCCATGAACCTTAACGTTGCGAAGGGCATCTTTAAGAGATACGGCATGCAGGTATTTACCGCAGATTCCGGAGCGGAAGCGGTAAAGATGTGCAAAGAGGGGAACTACGATATCGTATTCATGGATCACATGATGCCAGGAATGGACGGTGTGGAGACCATGAAGCGCATCAGATACGATGCCGGAAAGTCTCATAAGGACTTCCCTATAGTGGCACTTACCGCGAACGCGCTGAGTACCGCAAAAGAAATGTTTATAGCCGAGGGATTTGACGGATTTATCAGCAAGCCCATAGAGCTGAGCGAACTTGAGAGAGTCTTAAAGCATGTACTGTCGAAGTCGTTTATCACCTATATCGAGGAGAATAAAAATGAGACAGAGACTGCCGGGGATTCGTTGTTCGCCAATCCGGTATACAATCCGGAACCCATTGTGGAGGCGGATACCGCAGCCATGTTGGTAGAAAACGGGGAAGACGAAAAAATAGGTACCGAGATAAGTCCGGACGAAGTGGAAGGAGTGTCCCTGGCAGGACTTTCAAAATGCGGGATAGATATAAATATGGGATTAAAGTACTGTCAGGAAGGCGATATATACATGATGCTTCTTGAACAGTATGTTGAAGAATCGGATAAAAAGCTGGAAGATATAGAAAAGTATTATTCCGAAAAAGATCTGGAGAATTATACCATCCTGGTTCATGCACTGAAGAGCACTTCATTGATGATAGGATGCGAGTCACTTTCAAGCGAGGCAAAAGCACTCGAAATGGCCGGTAAGCAGAAGAATCTGGAGTATATCGAGAAAAACAACAAGTCCGTTATGGATCATTATAAACAGGTGATTTCCGGTATCAGGAAAGCTCTGAACAAAGACAACGAATCGGACGACGAAGATATCGAGATACTCGAATTCCCGCCGGAGGGGGAGGATAATGAAGCTTAAAAAAAATTTTTCCGGATTACATGATGAGACAAAAGAACCCCAGGACAGAATGTTCGTGCTGGTTGTTATCGTTGCGATGGCAGCCCTTGTTCTCATTACCATAGTGGGAGTGATACTCGGTGAGAGTACGGAGGACCTGTTGATACTCGGTCTTTCGTTCCCTGTTTTTGGCGTGTTCACCATGCTTGCATTTAAATACGACAAGGTTCAGTTCTTTGCAAAACTTGCAGGAGCGCTGCTCATCCTCGTCATTATGCCGATGACCTTTATCACGAGCGGTGGAATGAACGGCGGAGCCCCTATGTGGTTCATATTCGTGGCACTTTTTGTCAGCCTGATCATCATAGGGAAGATGCGCTGGGTTTTGCTCGGAATTTTGATGCTTGTCATCTGCGGCTGTTACTATATCCAGTACTATCATCCGGAACTGATGACACCGCATACCGAGGAGATGGCATTTAAGGATTCTCTGATATCCGTGCTTATGATCACACTGCTTCTCTGTCTGCTCGTAAGATACGAGATCCTGATACTTAAGGAAGCATACCGTCGCGCCGAAGAACAGAGAAAAGAGATCGATGAACTGAATAAGTCACAGAGCAAGTTCTTCTCTAGTATGAGCCACGAGATCAGAACTCCCATCAATACCATCATCGGACTGAATGAGATGATACTCCGTGAGAACATCTCTGACGAGGTGGCAGAGGATGCGAACAATGTGCGTTCAGCCAGTAAAATCCTGCTTCACCTGATCAATGATATCCTGGATATGTCCAAGTTCGAGTCGGGTAAGATGGAACTCACTCCGGGCAACTATGATATCGGTAAGATGATATCCGAGATAGTTGGAATGTTCTGGATGAGGACGAAGGAAAAAGGACTGGAATTCCATGTGGATGTGGATCCGGATCTTCCTATGGAACTGTACGGCGATGAAGTAAGAATAGAACAGATACTTATAAACGTATTAAACAATGCTATAAAATACACGATGGAGGGTTCGGTAAAACTCTCTATACAGTACAGACGTCTGGATGAAAAAAGATGTCAGATCATCTACAGCGTGACAGATACCGGTATAGGAATCAAAAAGGAGAGCATTCCGTACCTGTTTACTGCTTTCAAGCGTATCGATGAGAACGAGAACAAGCATATAGAAGGAACCGGACTTGGTCTTTCCATAGTAAAACAGCTTGTAGAGCTTATGAACGGAACCATCAGTGTAAACAGCGTATACACAAAGGGTACTACATTCATCATCACTATCCCTCAGGAGATAGCCGGAGATGAAAAAGTAAGAATCGGAAAAGTAGATATCGAGAAAAACAACGAGGAGAAGAGGCACCTCGCATATCATTCACGTTTTGAAGCACCCGAAGCCAGGATCCTGGCAGTGGATGATAATGCGTCCAATCTCCTGGTACTGACAAAACTCCTTAAAGCTACCGGAATGAACATAGATACCGTACAGAGCGGACGTCAGGCACTGGAAAAGACTATGGTAAATGAGTATGATCTGATATTCCTTGACCATATGATGCCTGAGATGAACGGTATAGAATGCTTCCATGCGATAAAGAGTCAGGTCGGAGGAGTTAACCGCGATACAAAAGTGGTCATACTTACTGCGAATGCTGACAGCGAAAGCAAGGCCATGTATGTAAGAGAAGGCTTCGACGGATATCTCGTGAAGCCTACGAGCGGTGAGAAACTGGAAAAGGAATGCATGAGGCTTCTTCCGAAAGATATGGTGCATGCCGTATATACCGACGACAGCATAGTGGAAGAGAGTATGTCCTGGCTTAAGGATCATGACAGAAAAGAAGAAGTTCTGATATCTGCGGACAGTGTGGCTGATATTTCTGCGGACCTTATAAAGAAATACAACATTTCCATAATACGCCACAAGCTTATCACTACCGAAGGTATATTCACCGACGGCAAGGAGATAGAATCCGAAGGACTTATCTCATATATGACAAAGTCCGGAAATATAGCTCAGAACATGGCTCCTTCCGTAGAAGATTTTGAAAGCTATTTTGCGAAACTGCTGACAAAAGCAAACAACATAATCCATATATCAATATCCGGAAAAGTTACCGACAGTGCATACTCTGCCGCAGCCGAAGCATCGAAGGCGTTTGACAATGTTACTGTTATAGACTCTAAACACTTATCCAGCGGACAGGCGCTTATGGTTCTCGAGGCATGTCAGATGGTAAAAGAAGGGCTGAGTGTAGATGAAATCAGGAAAAGACTGGAAAGTTCATGGAAGAATTTTTCTACGAGTTTTGTGGTCAGGGACCTCGAATATATGGAAAAAGCAGGTCAGGTCGACGGCGGAATACTGAGCATCACGAGAGCGCTCATGGTGAGACCTGTACTTACCATGAAAAAAGGAAAGATTACCGTGGGCAAGCTATTCTTCGGTTCGCAGGAAAATTCCTGGAGAAAGTATATCGCTTCAGAACTGAGATTTACCCAGAATATCGATAAAAAGCTGCTCTTTGTGACATATGTAGGAATGTCACAGAAGGACCTGGACATCGTAAAAGAAGAGATAGAAAAGCGTGCTACATTTGAACGCATCATATTCCAGAAGGCTTCGCCGGTTATCGCACTGAACTGCGGTCCGGGAACATTCGGATTATTATATAAGAAAAAGAATTAAGGAGAAACACATGGCAAATTGGATAGTTGTTGTTGATGATGACCTGTCAAATCTGAAAGTTGCAGGGCACATTTTAAGTAAAAACAACAAAAGAGTTACAGCGTTAAAATCCGGAGAGGCGCTGCTGACATTTATCAGGGACAATAAACCGGATCTGATACTTCTTGATATCAGAATGCCCGGCATGGACGGCTTTGAAACCTTCAGAAAGCTCAGAAGCCTTGAGAACGAACTTCAGCTCGAAGAGATCCCTGTAGTATTCCTTACCGCGGACGAAGAAACCGCTACGGAGAGCAAGGGCTTTGAGATCGGTGTATCGGATTATATCAGGAAGCCTTTCGAACCCGAGATCCTGGTAAAGCGTATAAATAACATACTCGAAAAACAGGAAAAACTCCATCATTTCCAGGATGAAGCGACGAGGGACAAACTTACCGGATTCCTGAACAAAGCAGCTACGAATGAAAGGCTGAAAGTGATGTGCAGGAAGATCGAGGGATATCTGATGATGATAGACCTTGATTCATTCAAGCTTGTAAACGATCTCTACGGCCATGATATGGGCGACAAAGTACTCATCACATTTGCCGAGCTTTTAAAGAAGAACCTTCCCGAAGGAAGCACCATGGGAAGAGTCGGAGGCGATGAATTCGTGGCATTCTGCTCAGCATTTACCGGAGAGAATGACCTGAAGATCCTGGCTCGCTGCATGAACGAGCAGCTCGTAGAAAAGGCAAAAGAACTGATGGGACCCGATATGGAGATACCGCTCGGTGTATCCATGGGAGCCATATATGTATCAGGCCCCGATGCTGACTATACCGATGCCCTGGCACTCGCTGACAAGGCTCTCTATAACGTAAAACAGAAGGATAAGCACGGATACGCCATTTACAACGGGGATACCGTTGATGAAAAGGGCAATGATACCACTGGCTTAAAGGCTCTCTCCATGATACTTTCGGAGAGAAATATCCCCGATTCGGCCCTGTCACTTGAAAAAGATGCGTTCATAAATGTATACCGCTTTATCATGAGATATTTAAAGAGGTATAACCGCAGCGCCAGCAAACTCCTGTTTACACTGTGTCCTGTGAATGAACAGCATAACGATATCTTCTATGAGGCATGCGATAATTTCTGTGAGCATATAAAGGACCACTTGAGAAAGAGCGATCTGGTTATGCGTTACAGGAAGAACCAGGTATTTGTTTTCCTGACAGATATAAAAGAATTTGCCATCGCACAGGTTGTGGGCGGCATAATGAACTCATGGTACAAGGAGAATGGCGACGGCGTCAGTATTTCGTATGAGATAGAGAACATCGAGCCCGACCTTTCAAATGATTTCAATACTCTCTGGATAGCAGTAGTGGATGACGAACCGCTGAACCTGAAGATTGCCGAGAGAATCCTGGAAAAGAACGGCATGAAGGTATCTCTCCTGAATTCCGGAAGGGAATTGCTTGATTTTGTAAAAAACAATATTCCCGACCTGATCCTGCTGGATGTAAAGATGCAGGAAATGGACGGATTTGATACACTGGCCAAGCTCCGTGCGGAGAATTCCGAAATATCCGACATACCCGTAATATTCCTGACAGCAAATGATGACGAATCGTTTGAAGCCAGAGGTCTCAGCCTGGGTGCCATGGACTTCATCAGGAAGCCGTTTATACCGGAAGTTCTGGTATTAAGAGTAAAACATGCGGTAGAACTTATCCGTCTGCAGAGAACTCTATACCAGGAAGTAGAGAAAAAGACAGCGGAAAACGAGAGACTGTTTATCCATGTCGTAGAATCCCTGGCACAGGCTATAGACGCAAAAGACAGCTATACCAACGGACATTCCGGCAGAGTGGCTGAATATGCGAGACTCATAGCTAAAAAGGCGGGCTACAGCAGTGCGGCACAGAACAACATATATATCATGGGTCTGCTCCATGATGTAGGAAAAATAGGAGTACCGGATCATATCATAAACAAGCCGTCGAGACTCACGGATGAAGAATTCGAAGTTATCAAAAGACATCCCTCAGTTGGATCTCAGATACTCTCAAATATCAAGGAAATGCCGGAACTTGCATCCGGAGCGCACTGGCATCATGAAAGATTCGGCGGCGGCGGATATCCCGACGGGCTTGTAGGAGACAAAATCCCCGAGACATCGAGGATCATCGCTGTAGCAGATGCTTATGACGCTATGACCAGCAACAGAAGCTACAGGAAATATATGACTCAGGAGAAGGTGAGAAGCGAGCTGGAGAACGGCAAGGGCACACAGTTCGATCCCCGGTTTGCCGATATCATGCTGAAGCTCATGGACGAGGATCCCGACTATCAGATGCGCGAGCATTGATTATGATCACCTGAAAAGGTTCTGAGTAAAAAAATAAAAAAATATATTGACAAAGCATGTAATGTATGATTTAATAAATCACAACAAAACCGATGATGAAGGGTAAGTAGTTTCTGAGACTTTTTCACAGAGAGCTGCAGATGGTGGGATTGCGGTAAGAATATCAGTTATGAATGGACTTCTGAGGGCAAACAGAAACGCGAAAGCGGAGTATGGGAGACGTAGCTGGACTCTACGTAAAAAAAGTCAGCATATGACGGTATGTGTTACTTCAGATGAATAGGTATCCATACCAGTGTATGTATGAGAGGGTGTTATACACCAAGCTGGGTGGCACCGCAGGTATATGAATTTGATTCCTGTCCCGGCATATTCTCGAAAGAGAATATGCCGGGATTTTTGATTATAAAAAAGGAGTTCCATATGATCTTAGATAAAATAGTAGAAGACAAAAAGATTAGACTGAAAGAACATAAATCAAAACTTTCGCTGTCCGATGTAAAAAGAGAAGCGGATGGCATGCTAAAAGACAGAACCGATAGAAACGGGATATTCTACCGGGCACTGTCAAAAGGACGTGAGGCTTCCGGAACAAACCGCGGGATTTCTATCATCGGAGAATTCAAGAAAGCTTCCCCGTCGCTCGGAGACATCAAGGAGAGCATGGAACTCACCGACAGGATAGACGAATACAACGAATCTGTGGACGCCATCTCGTGCCTGACTGAAGAAGACCACTTTAAGGGCAATATAGAATACCTGAAGAAAATCAGATCGATTTCAGATCTTCCTATATTAAGGAAGGATTTCATGATAGACGAGTATCAGTTTTATGAAGCAAAAATGATAGGAGCCGATGCGGTGCTTCTCATCACAGCGATACTGGATGACGTCATGATGAAGGATTTCTATCAGCTCTCAAAAGAACTGAGGCTTGACGTACTGGTTGAAACTCATGATGAATACGAGATAGAAAGAGCCATGAAGATAGATCCCGATATCATCGGAGTAAATAACAGGAACTTAAATGATTTCAGCATAGACCTGAAGAACACCGGGAAGCTCAGGAAGTACATTCCGGAAGAAAAAGTATTTGTATCCGAGAGCGGTATCATGACCGATGAAGATATAAAATACTTAAAAGATTTAAAAGTAGACGCATTCCTCATAGGACGTGCATTTATGGAGTCACAGAATCCGAAGGAACTTGCCACCCGCTGGAAGTCTTTATGAGGAATGAATCGCATGTTTCGGCCTTTATAGTCTTCACTCTTAGGAGTAGGTGGCTGCATAGAATCCGGATGAGGTGTAGTTAATCAGAATAATATAGTTAATAAGAAAATTTTAGGGAAAAAATATGGAAA
>JAEEKN010000427.1 GCA_016282435.1 Lachnospiraceae bacterium
ATAAGTATGTGAACATGGTATCTGCAGGTATCCTCGATCCTACCAAGGTTGCACGTTCAGCTCTGCAGAACGCTACAAGCGTAGCATCTACATTCCTTACCACAGAAGCAGCAGTAGCTACTATTAAGGAGCCCGCACCTGCAGCTCCCGCAATGCCCCAGGGAGGGATGTACTAAAAAGCAGAGTGAATATTTCCAAAACACTCTTAGCAAGTTTACTTGCTAAAGAGTGTTTTGAAATATGAACGAGCAAAAGTATGAGTATAAAAGCCGCGCGAACAAAGAGAGCGAGGCGATATACGAATACTTTTGAGCATTACGGGAGCGCGAAGCGCGGAGTAATGCGTAGCTTTTTAATAATTATAGATAGGAGAGAGCAAATGACCGGTTCTTATACTGAAGCTTCCGTCAAAAGAAAAACTACCGCGTCTACCTATATCATAAAGTTCGGAATGGTACTCATGGTTGCGGTTCTGTTCTGTCTGGGGTTCCTGGTAGGACAGCAGATTATTATGATCGCAAGTATCGGTCTGGGATGTCTGGCAGGATATATCATATTCCCGAGACTGAGTGCAGAGTATGAATACATATTCTGCGACGGGCAGATAGATTTTGACAGGATAAACGGCGGTGAAAGCAGAAAACACGTGCTGAGGATCGATATGGATAATGTCGAACTTGTAGCACCCGAAAAGTCGCACGAACTGGACAAATATAAGAGTTCAAACATAAAGATAAGGGATTTTTCGTCACATGATGCCAATGCTTCAAAATATTGCATTGTCACAAGTGATGAAGCCAATCGTGTGATGATAGTTTTCGAACCTTCGGAAAAAATGATAGAACTGGCAAAAGCAAAAGCTCCGAGAAAAGTTATTACAGAATAGTTTATGGGCTGTCCCGTTTGGGGCAGCCTTTAGTATTTATTTGACAAATTTTTTAAAATGAAGTATGATAATAGAATGGGATGCGGAGCATCATTTTGTTACCGAGGATACGCTGAAGTCGTTTTCAAGGTGACATTGACCATAAAGGGTATCATTTATAGTGAATCTATAGATTAGGAAACGGTTGTGATATTATGACAAGAAAAGAATGGAAGAGACGCAAGCGCAGAAGGATAATAGCTGTGTGTACAGCTACTATCATCGTTGTGGCCGGGCTTGTGGGGATCATATACCTGGTAATGGGAGAATTGAAAAAGTCTGTGGGCGTGTCGGTGCGTGATGACAGCCTGTATCTTACCGTTAACGGCGTGACCAGAACCGGGGACAAGTCTCCTCTGGTAGGGATTATATCCATACAGGACAGCGGATTTAAGGGACTCACTACCCTGGAACTCAGGAACAGATATGAAAGAGCCGATCTGGTGAACCCTCTGATGAGCGAACCTTTGGAGAAAGGCGCACATTACTGTATAGGAGTGAACGGGGAGTGTATCGAGATGATACCCCTTACGGAAAAAGCACCCGGCGGTGATGACATGATAGTCATAGTATACAGCAAGGATGAGGACGGAAATGTACCGGACGTGGAAGAAAAAGCCCTGAACGATCTGGTAGAAAACCTGCAGAAAGAGTATTCCATCAGCGATGAGAATGTGATCAGAAGCTAATGTTACCGAGGAAACGTTGAAGGCGTTTTCGAGGTGATATTGACTATATACGATGAGTGATAAATGAAGGAGCATAAAAATGGACGAGATACAATTCAGAAGCATCATGCTTCAGCACGGACAGGAAAAGATACTGGACAGTTTTGCGAAAATGAGCGGGGATGAGAAAAGCAGCCTCTTAAAACAATGCGACAGCCTTGACTTTAGTTTCTTAAACGCATTAAAGAACAAGGAAGGAAAACGCGGTAAGATAGAACCTATCCGTACCATGAAGCTTTCCGAGATAGAAGAGAACAAGGGAAAATATGAGGAAGTAGGCGTAAAAGCCATAAAAGAAGGCAAAGTAGCCGCACTGGTACTTGCAGGCGGTATGGGTACCAGACTTGGAAGCGAACATGCAAAGGGTATGTATAACATAGGTATTACCAAGCCCGTATATATTTTCCAGAGAATGTTTGAAAATATGATGGAAGTCGTAGATAAAACAGGTGCATGGGTACCGCTGTTTATCATGACAAGCCTCATAAATGACGGAGAAGTAAAGGAGTTCCTGAAAGAACACAGCTTTTTCGGATATAATCCCGATAAGGTTCACTTCTTTGTACAGGACATGTCACCCTGCGTGGATTACGAAGGTAATATCCTGTTTGTCAGACCGGGTGAATTTGCCATGTCACCCAACGGAAACGGCGGATTCTACTCATCACTGATGAATGCAGGGCTTGATGAACTTTGTAAAAAAGAAGGCATCGAATACATTAATGTATTTGCGATAGACAATGTACTTCAGAAAATAGCAGATCCTCTCTTTGTGGGAGCTACTATTCTTAGCGGATGCGCTACGGGTGCGAAAGTGGTAAAGAAAGCCGAGCCCGGTGAAAAAGTAGGCTCGATATGTCTGGAAGACGGTATGCCTTCCGTAGTGGAATACTACGACATGACCGAAGAACTGCTGGCTGCAAAAGATGAGGACGGAGAACCCGCATACGAATACGGTGTTATACTAAACTACCTGTTTAGGCTCAAAGAGATGGACGGTATAGTAAGGAACGAGATGCCGGTGCATATCGTAAAGAAGAAGGTTCCTTACATGGAGCTGTCAGCAGAATCGCCTGAAGGTTATGTAACTGTGACTCCGGATAAGCCTAATGCGTTTAAGCTTGAGACACTTACACTTGATTTTGTAAGGATGATGGGAAGCTGTCTGCCCTTCGAGGTAGTCAGAGACCATGAATTTGCACCTATAAAGAATCCTACCGGAGTGGATTCGGTAGAGAGTGCGAGGGAAATGCTTAAAGCAGTGGGATATGAACTGTAAAAAAATGTCATCCCGTTTTTACGGGATGACTGAATCTTAGTTTTTGCCACAGCAGAATTTGTATTTCTTTCCGGAACCACAGGGGCAGGGATCGTTACGTCCGGGCTTTTTCTCCACATGGACTGTTCCTGAAGCCTTCTGCTCCTTGTAAAGCTCTTTCCTGCGTTCCTCTGAGAGGATGCTGTCCCATTCGGGAAGCCCGTAAAGCCAGTCGGCTTTAGCGGCTACCATGTTGTAGTAGAGCTTCTCGGGATCGTAATCAAGGCTTACTTCTGTATCCTCGGTCATTTCCTCGATAGGGTTGGCGTTTTTTAAACTGTCATTGATACCGTCAAGGAAACCGGTCATGATAGCGATGTTGGTTTCGAACTTCTCTGCAAGTGCCTTTACGGTACCTGTTACGGGAGTTCCGTTCTGTGAAAGAATCTGAGCGTAGATGCCCTTTTCGATGTTGAAGTAGTTACCCCAGAAGAGATCGTTGTCTCTGGGAGTTCTTTCGGTTTCATAGGCTGTTTTGCGCCAGTCGGTAAGTAAACTCATGTTGATACTCCGTTCTGCAGTCGAACTGCGTGGTATTTTCTTAAAAATTTAAGAGACTTATAGTATTATATATTCTTTGTAAAATAAAAGCAACAAAAAAATACAATTATCAATACCGGATAGGAAACGGTGGAGAGTGGGATGAATGTTTTTTATACAGTGGAAGGGGAGGCAATAGCCGAACTTACCGAAAAGAAATCCAGGTTTATCGCTACCGTTCGACCGGTAGAAGATGAAGACGAAGCGATGGCATTTATCGCGGAAATGAAGAAAAAATACTGGGATGCCCGTCATAATTGCTCAGCATATGTGGTTTTGGAAGAAAAAGAAGACTCAACTCCGGAACTTAAAAGCTTTAAAATAAAAGAAAAAGCAAATGATGACGGTGAGCCTTCAAAGACAGCGGGAAGTCCCATACTGGAAGTTATAAAGTCTGCGGGACTTATGAAGACCGCTATCGTAGTTACCAGGTACTTCGGAGGCGTGCTGTTGGGTACCGGCGGGCTGGTAAGAGCCTATAGCGGGGCTGCGGCGCTGGGAATAGAAGCAGCGGTTAAAGTAAAGATGGAGTATCTGAACAGGATAAAGGTAGTGACCGACTACAACAGCTTCGGAAGGCTTAAAACTTTTGCCGAAGGAGCAGGAGCAAAGTTACTCGATTCGGAATTTGCCGAGAATGTCGCTACCATATGTCTGTGTGATGATACACAGTACGGCATGATAAGCAGTAAAATGAATGAGGCGACAGCCGGAAAATGTAAGATAGAACTATTGGAAAAGAATTATTTTAAGAACTGAAAGATTTTTTCGGAGATCAGGAAAATGGATTATAGCAGAATTGGTCTGGAAGACAAGAGAAAAGAACTTAAGTCCGTGTCAAGGCGTATGGGCAGCAAGGTTTTGGTGACTATTTTCAGATTCTCGATACTGGCGGTAGTAGCATTGGGAATACTGGGAGTGGTAGCCGGATTTGGTGCTTTTAAAGGAATACTTGATACGACTCCCGATATAGAGATAGTAGAGCTCGAGGTAAAGGGTTACAGTTCCCAGTCGCTGATGGCAGACGGGACCCTTGCCCAGAATTTTGCGGGTAATTCGGCAAACAGAATATATGTAGATATAGAACATATCCCCGAGCATGTGAGAAATGCGTTCCTTGCTGCAGAGGATCAGCGTTTCTATCAGCACAGCGGTATAGATATCAGGACTCTGTTCCGTTCGGGATATTCACTCATGACAGACAGTTTCGAGGCCGGCGGTTCGACCATCACACAGCAGCTGATAAAGAACCAGATCTTCGGTGGCGGACGTGAAAAATACACTCTGGACAAGGTACTCAGAAAAGTTCAGGAACAGTACCTGGCTATCAATCTGGAACATGTCATGAGCAAGGATAAAATCCTGGAATACTACATGAACATGGTAAACCTGGGCAATAACTCGTACGGCGTGGAGACTGCCGCATTAGGTTATTTCGGAAAGACTACCGAGGAACTGACGATATCGGAGGCAGCTGTTATAGCGGTTATCCCTCTGTCACCTACCAGAATGAACCCTCTGACCTATCCGGAAGAGAACCTCACAAGACGTAACAAGATTCTCTCGAATATGCTTGAGTATGGATTTATCACTGAGGAAGAGTATGAGGAAGCATTGGCCGATACCGGTGTTTATGACCGTATAGCTGAGAACCGTAATAAGGAAAAGAAGACCCAGATCGGAACTTACTCATATTTTACCGATGCCATGATGGATCAGTTATATGAAGATCTGCAGGAAAGACTCGGATATACCAGAGCTGAGGCAGAACATCTGCTGTTCTACGGCGGAATCACCATCTATACGACTCAGGATCCCCAGATCCAGGGAATCGTTGACAGATACTATCAGGATGAGAGCAATTTCCCTGCTTTCGGATTTGACAGTTCACACGGATCATGTTATGAGCTCTCCGATTACAGGCTTTCGGTTAGACATTCCGATGGAACCGAGACACATTATCAGAGAAGCGATTTCTTAAAGTTCTTCTCTGAGTATGAGGACAGGAAGGGACTCTACTATCATGCCAACGGTATAAAGAAGGGCATAAATGAACTGTTCCTTGACATGGACGATCTGGAAGATAAAATAGCTCAGTTCAAGGCTGTCAAAGTAGATGAAGAGGCGGGAGACACCATAAGCGGAGAAGCGAAGGAGATAAATCCTCAGCCTCAGTCATCCATGACCATCATAGAGCAATCGACAGGTAAGGTAGTCGCTATATACGGCGGAAGAGGTGAGAAGACGGTGAGCCGTGCGCTGAACCGTGCTTCGGGTTCTACACGTGCCGTAGGTTCTACCTTTAAGGTATTGGCTTCGTTCCTTCCGGCACTTGATGCGGGAGGACTTACCCTTGCATCCGTACAGGATGACTCGCCTTTCTTCTATCCGAACGGCGGAAAAGAGGTCATCAACTGGTACAAGACGGGATTCAGAGGCCTTCAGAGCTTACGATCAGGTATCAGCAATTCACTGAACGTAGTGGCTGTAAAGACACTGGATCAGATAGGCGCACCTTTAGGATTTGAATATCTTGAAAAACTGGGATTCTCGACTCTCGTAAAATACAGAGTTGATCCGGACACCGGTAAAACCTACTCGGATGTCAACCTGGCTATAGCCCTCGGAGGACTTACCGACGGTGTAACCAATACGGAACTTACAGCAGCGTATGCATCCATAGCAAACGGAGGACTTTACAACAAGCCCATCTTCTATACAAAGGTTGTGGATCATGACGGAAATGTAATACTCAGTAACAAAACAGAACCGAACCAGATTATGAAGGCTTCCACGGCATGGCTGCTGACAGATGCTATGCATGATGTTACGACAACAGGTACCGGAACCAGTCTGGCGTTCAGGCATTACAAGATGCCCGTAGCCGGTAAAACGGGAACCGCGTCGAAGAACAGCGACCTCTGGTTCGTGGGATATACACCTTACTATACCTGTGCGGTATGGACAGGATTTGACCATCCTTTAAACCAGTGGAACAAGACCTACCAGAAAGATCTGTGGCGTAATATCATGGAAGAGATACATTCGTCCAGACAGCTGGAATACAAGGAGTGGGAGAAACCCGATTCCATAGTTCAGGCTACGATATGTACGAAGTGCGGAAATCTGGCTGTGTACGGTCTCTGTGATGAGGCTGAAGGTGGTTCGTGCGTAAAGAAAGAGTACTTTGCAAAGGGTACCGTACCCACAAAGAAGTGTACATGTCACCAGAAAGTTCAGATATGTAAGGAATCCAAGATGGTAGCCGGGGAGAACTGTCCCGAAAGTGATAAGGTATGGGCGGTAATGCTGATCAAGAATGAGGATTACCATAAGTATGACGGGTATCCCGGATATAAGAACGGATGCTGGGTTTCAACATATGATACTCCTTATGTATATCATCCTGAGAAGGTCTGCGATATCCATAAGCCGGGAGATGCGGATGCCGAAGACGACGGCGAAGGCGGAGACGGAGATGACGATGACGGAGATCTGTTCGGAGAAGCCAACCACATAGAACCTGAAGATGATGTATACGATGAATAATGAAATAATAAAGCCCCCGATACAATGTCGGGGGCTTAAAAAATGCGGATAACAGGACTTGAACCTGCACGCTCGCGCACCAGAACCTAAATCTGGCGTGTCTGCCAATTCCACCATATCCGCTTACAATTTCAGTGCCTTTCTATATTATCACTAAAGGATGAAAATGTCAAACATAAAAAAATAATATCAAAGTAGGCCGGATTTATTGACAAAACATTTGTTTTATTCTATAGTACCTAGAGAGGCAGGTAAATACTATGAATAATATATATTACGGAATGGAGCTGAAGACTTCCAAAAGAAGGAGAAAGCGCAGGAAAGGACCCATCCTTCCCATACTGCTGCTCCTTGCTATAGGAATCGGAGTAGGCGTGTATTTTTTAGCCGGCAAACTGACCGCTGATAAAAAGGATGACGATACTCCTGTAATATTGGCTCCGGATCCTACAAAGAATTATGTTGAACTGACCGAACAGGGAACGGACAGTTCACAGGCCGAATGGGTAAAACGCGATATCGAACAGGACGGGACCGACAGCAATGACATATACGGGCTCTGGACACAGGAGAAGCCCACGGAAGCTCCGGCAGATACGGAACCGGATGATGAAGAAAAGATATGGATGGGAGATTTCGTAGATACAAGGGAAAAAGTAAAATCAAAGGGAGTTTACGTATCTTCTTCCTATATAAATAAAAAGCTCGATGCCACTATAGACCTGGTGGACAAAACAGAACTCAATACCATGGTCATAGACATAAAGACGGATGCGGGATACATCACTTATCAGATGGACTGTGATGTAGCAAGGGAGATAGGTGCCTGCACGGATTGTATCAGCGATATAAATGCGACGGTAAAAAGACTGAAGGACAAGGGAATATACCTGATAGCGCGTATCGTAGCTCTTAAGGACCCGATGCTAGCGGCAAACAAACCGGAGCTGGCGCTCAAAAACAAGGATGGTTCGGTCTTTAAGGACAATGCCGGCCTGCGCTGGGTAAATCCTTATGAAGACAAGGTTTGGGAATACCTGACAGAAGTATGCAGACAGGCGGTAGAAGTCGGATTTGATGAAGTAAACCTCGATTATATACGTTTCTCTACGGACAAGGGAATGTCAAATGTTGATTTCGGGCCCAAAGCGGAGCAGATGACCCGTATCGAGGTAATAACAGAAGGAATCAGAAAAATCTGTGAAGAGATAAAGCCCATGGGTGCGTTTGTATCCTGTGATGTATACGGCGCCATCATCTCAAGTTCTGTGGACGCGAAAATAGTAGGACAGAGCTACTTCAACATGGCAAAATATCTCGATTATATATGTCCAATGGTATACCCTTCTCACTACGGTAACGGATACTACGGACTTGACTATCCGGATACACATCCCTATGAACTGGTATATCATGCCTTAATGGATTCACAGAAGGTTCTGTACATGATAGATCCCGAGGAAAACAAAGCAGAAGTACGGCCGTGGCTGCAGGATTTCACCGCAACATGGGTATCGCCTCATCTGACGTACGGTAAAAAAGAAGTCCGGGACGAGATAAATGCAGTGTATGATGCAGGATATACACAGTGGCTTCTCTGGAACGCCGCCATATCATATACGGAAGATGCGCTGGAACCTGATACTGCGGGGGTCGGTTAATTTATTGATGATTGTTTTCTGATGGAGATACCGATTGTTTTCTGCTGGATATTTTGTCAGATAATCGGAAATGGTTCTTAAAAAGGTTTTACGAGGAAATAATATGGATTTATTTTCATTTATGGAAGAAAAGAATAAAGAGAAGGAATCCCCGCTGGCATCGAGGATGAGACCGTCTACGCTGGAAGAAGTGGTGGGACAGGAGCATATCATAGGAAAGGACAAGCTTCTCTATCGTGCCATCAAAGCGGACAGGATCAGTTCCGTAATCTTTTACGGCCCTCCCGGGACAGGGAAAACCACCCTGGCCAAGGTCATAGCCGCTACTACGAAATCGGAGTTCTGCCAGATAAATGCGACTTCTGCCGGGAAAAAGGACATGGAGGATGTGGTTGAAACCGCGAAGAAAAACAGTGGCGGATACGGCAAAAAGACCATACTTTTTATAGACGAGATACATCGCTTCAACAAGGGGCAGCAGGATTATCTGCTTCCATTTGTGGAAGACGGAACCATAATACTCATAGGAGCCACCACCGAGAACCCGTATTTTGAGGTGAACGGAGCTTTGATATCACGTTCCCATGTGTTCGAACTAAAACCATTAAGCAACGATAATATCAAGTCACTGATAAAACGGGCCCTCTCCGACAAAGAAAAGGGGATGGGTTCATTTAATGCATGTATCGATGATGATGCTCTGGAATTCCTAAGCGAAATGGCGAACGGGGATGCCAGAACTGCGTTAAATGCCATAGAACTCGGAGTTCTTACTACCGAACGCGGTACGGACGGTATGATACATATAGACCTGCCCACAGCTTCCGAATGCATACAGAAAAGAGTTCTGAAGTATGATAAAGCGGGGGACAATCACTACGATACCATTTCGGCGTTCATAAAAAGCATGCGGGGATCAGACCCTGATGCGGCAATCTACTATCTGGCCAGAATGCTGGCTGCGGGAGAAGATATCAAATTCATAGCCCGCAGGATAGTAATATGCGCTTCGGAAGATGTATCGAATGCAGATCCCATGGCTCTGGTGGTAGCAAATGCCGCAGCTGAATCCGTGGAACGGATAGGAATGCCGGAGTCGCGCATCATACTTGCACAGGCGGCAGCCTATGTCGCATGCGCACCCAAGAGCAATTCAGCCATATGCGCCATAGATGACTGTCTTGAATCCGTTCAGAAGGAGCACATAAACACCATACCTCCGCATCTGCAGGATGCACATTACAAGAGCCACAGCAAGCTGGGACGCGGGATAGGATATAAATATTCGCATAATTACAAAAACCATTACTGCGAGCAGCAGTATCTTCCCGACGAGCTTGTCGGACGAAAGTTCTATAATCTCTCGGATATGGGATATGAAAAGAAGCTCAAGGAATATATGGAAAAAATCCGTTCCGAGGCTGAAGAGTAAGATCGGAAGGTGGCTGTGAAGCAGACGGATGATGTGTAATAAATTCTGTTGAGCAGTATAACTGACAGATTTACGATCATAAGAGATAAGGATAATACAACAAATGACAAAAAATAATAATGTAACAAGTAATACAGAAAAAACAAAGGAAAATGATAAAACTCAAAATACTGTAAGGAAAAATAGCGGGGTCACTGCGGGAACCACACAGGGTAAGACCGCCGAAGCAACTGAGAAAACTAGTATGGTAGCCCGTGTATTTGCCATATTCGGACTGGTGATCATAGTCGGATTATATATTTTGTCACTCGTGGCATCACTATCGGACTGGGAGAATTCTTTCGGAATCTTCACCGGAGCTCTCGCCGCTACAATATTTGTACCTATAGTAATACACCTCATAAGGACGTTTTCCGGAAGAAATTCCGACAAGTAAACAGTGCGGCCCCGATACGGCATTGCCGGAAAATATTTCCTTGACAATGCAGTTAAATATGTGATAATATTACAAATTGAGATGCGGAGCATCAAATTGTTACCGGAGAAATGCAAAAGGCGTTTCGGGGCGACATTGACTTCTCACATATTTTTGCGGATATAGTACATCGGTAGTACATGAGCTTCCCAAGCTTAGGAGGCGGGTCCGACTCCCGTTATCCGCTTATAAACGGTGTCAGTAGGAGGTTTCTTATTGGCACTTATTTGTTTTAGAGGAGGACTGGCAATGAAGATTGTAGTTTTATGCGGTGGAGTAAGCACCGAGAGAGATGTTTCTCTTGTTTCAGGAACAAAGGTATACAAAGCCCTTAAGGAAAAGGGACATAACGCTATCATGCTTGACATATTTTTAGGATATGAAGGCGATACGGACGGGATTTTCGAAAAAGATGTGGATTGGGCAGAGAAAGTGGCTCCCATCTCGGAGAAGGCTCCCGACCTTGAAGCCGTAAAAGCTATGAGAAAAGGTGATAAAGATGTGCTTTTCGGTGAAAACGTCGTAAAAATCTGTAAAGCTGCCGATATAGTATTCATGGGACTTCACGGTGACTGTGGCGAAAACGGAAAAGTACAGGCAGCATTTGATCTTTACGGGATTAAGTACACGGGAACCGATTATTTAAGCTCGGCACTCGCCATGGACAAGTCGATATCAAAGAAGATATTTGATATGGCGGGCGTCAGCACACCCAAGTCGATTACCCTCTATAAAAACCCCGAAGAAGGAATGGAAGACTCTCTTCGCAAAGTACCGGCAGACGAACTGAGAGTATCTGAGCCTGAGAAATGTTATGAATATGCTCCGATGCTTCCTTGTGTCGTAAAGGTATGTTCGGGCGGTTCCTCCGTAGGTGTATATATAGTAAAGACCGATGATGAGTATAAAGAAGCTCTGAACCGCGCATGGGAATATGATAACAAGGTTCTCGTTGAAGAGTATATCAAGGGACGTGAGTTTACCGACGGAGTGGTTGACGGACAGCCCCTTCCGGTAGTTGAGATAGCGCCCAAGGAAGGTTTCTATGATTACAAGAATAAATATCAGGCAGGATCTACTGTAGAGACCTGTCCTGCAGAGATACCCGATGTGGAGACCACAGAGATACAAAAGCTGGCTCTTAAAGCATACAATGCGCTCGGTATAAAAACATATGCACGTATGGATTTTGTAAGGGATGAGAATACAAACAAGCTTTATTGTCTGGAAGCAAATACCCTTCCCGGAATGACACCCACGAGCCTTATACCTCAGGAAGCAGCTGCTATCGGCGTTGATTTCCCAAGCCTTTGTGAGTGGATCATCAAAATATCTCTTAAAAAATACGGAGTGAACCATGACTGATATGACCTTGCCGCTGATTGCCAAAGCTGTAAATGGCAGACTTTATATAAACGGAGCGGAAACAGATACAAACGAAATACGTATCGCAACTGAAGCGGAGAGCGTGGTCATAGATTCCAGGCTTTGCGAAAAAAACAGCATATTCGTAGCTATAAAAGGTGAAAAAGCCGACGGACATGATTTTATAGAAAAAGTACTGGATGAAGGTGCTCTGGGAGCAATCTGTGAAAAGCTTCCGGAAGGGTATGAAAAAAGAACCAAAGGCGCATACATACTGGTAGAGGATTCCCTGACAGCCCTTAGAAGCCTTGCAGCATACTACAGAAGCCGGCTTGATGTGAAGATCACGGGAATAGTAGGAAGTGTCGGTAAAACCAGTACAAAAGAGCTGGTGGCATCTGTACTTTCTGTGGACTATGAGACGTCAAAAACAGCCGGGAACTTCAACAATGAGATAGGTGTTCCGCTCACAATTTTTAAGATCAGGAACGAGCATAAAATGGCTGTCGTAGAGATGGGCATCAGCGGATTCGGTGAGATGAACAGACTGGGTGAGATAGTAAAGCCCGACATCGTAGTCATGACGAATATAGGACCATGCCATCTGGAGAACCTGAAGGACCTGGACGGAGTGTTGAGAGCCAAGTCGGAAGTACTGAGACACATTAAAAAAGGCGGTCTTCTGGTATTAAACAGTGACGATCCGAAGCTGTATTCATTAAAAGAACTAAAAGACGATAAGGCAAAAAAAGAAGATATAATAGAAGATATTGACAAAGAAGCACTGAAAGATATAAATGTGCTGTGCTACGGAAGTAATGGAGATGTGACATATAACAACATCATATCAAAGGGTGTTGAGGGAAGCACATTTACCATGAAAATAGATAATCCCGGAATAATAGCCGCGGCTTCTTGCGAGAAGCGGGCAAAAAAAGACTTCCCGGAAGAAAAAAAGGAAGTGCCGGTATCCATAAAAATGCAGGGCAATCATCAGGTCATGAATTCACTCGCAGCATCCATCGTGGGGCTCGTGAACGGAATGACACCTGAACATATAATAAAAGGAATAGCTGCCGCAGTACCTGTAAAGGGCCGCTGCTGTCCTCTACGGACCGACAGGTTCCTGGTGGTGGATGACTCTTATAATGCCAATCCCAAATCCATGAAGGCCGGAATAGACCTTATGGCGGAAAGCAAGGGTAGAAAAATCCTGATCCTGGGTGACATGTTCGAGCTGGGCGAAAACGAGAAAGAACTCCACAGGGAAGTGGGAGAGTATGCTGCAGAGAAAGACATAGACGTTCTGATATGTGTCGGAGAACTGTCCCGTAATATGTATGACGGATTTATCGGTAAATCAGGTAGACCGGGTGGAGATACCGATAACGGTAAAAAAGACAGCAGACCGGATGATGGTATGAAATCAGCAGATAACAACGGAAAGACCTTGTATTTTGAAACCAAAGAGGAACTGTTGTCAAATCTTGAAAAGCTTGGGCTCAAAGATGGCGATACCATATTTATAAAGGCATCTCACGGAATGGGATTTGCCGAGGTAGTCGACAAACTGGTGGAACTCGGCACGAAATACAGATTTGTAAAGGGCAGGGAGAAGATGAAGATCGATGATATCATGGAACTTCTCTCTCAGACTCACTG
>JAEEKN010000428.1 GCA_016282435.1 Lachnospiraceae bacterium
ATCCAGATTCCTTCGAGTGCATCAATCTCGTCTTCCGAACGTTCTGTAATCTCGTTGTTATAATCAACATTTACAAATACTATCCTTCCGTTTTCAATGATGTACTCTTCAGCACTTACATAGTAGTCTGCGCTAGTCTCATCGGGTATTCTCACATACAGAAGCTCTCCGCCCAGTGCACCTGTTCTTACGATGAGCTCATCGATTCCGTCACCGTCCTCATCGCTGTATACGGGGCTTGCGGTTTCCTTATCGTATATTTCAAGACCGCATCTGTAGTCATACTCAGCCATAAGCATCTTCTTTAAGTACTTGTTTGCAACCTTGGTTGAGCAGGACTTCAGATTTATATCGATCTCCTCCAAGCCGAGAGTAACTCCAAACTCCTGAAATTCCTTTTCGGAATATACCTTTCCGCGAATACGGTACTCTGTTTCGTTGCTGGCTACATCGTCATCAATCCTTGCGATCTCATTGAAAGTCTCCGATGCACCATACATATACATAATGTACTGATTATATCCTTCATGTTCATCGGCTACTGTCATGTAAAAGTTCTTATCCGAGTCAACCGCAAGTTTGAACGCTAATGTGGGATGGAAAAAATCTCCCTTTCTGGTGTATGTGTAGATAGCCTTTGCCTTCTTGTTTACTACCTTGTATACGGTAAGTGTCTTCTTCTTGTCATCTCCGTCTACGAATTTGCCGCTGAATCCCAGAACAAACATCTCGTCGATCTTGTCATTGTCGATATCGGTAAACATGTACTTGCAGAACTTGTTCTTGATCTTTTTCTTGAGGATCTTCTGTGCCTTTTTGTTGGTCATCTTTGCAGCAGCTTCGGCTCTGTCGGCAGGAAGTGCCGAGAACAGTATACCGAATACCAGGGCCAGAGCCATCAGTACCTTTGCGAATTTCATTACTCTTGTTTTCATTTTCTTCTTTCCCTCCTAAATATGTCAGGTAGTCCCGACGTCTTTTTTATCACGTCGTCATCATATCACAAAAAAATTTTTAAAGAACGAACTTTTAGTTAGTTTTTTGGAAAAATCTATTGAATATTGGGTGATTTTGTTTTATATTATATTTGCTGACAGGATACCATATATTAAGTAAGATATTCCGTTTGCACACATAAATGCCTTGGGGTTACCGGGCATATACACAGGAGGAAAACAAATTGGATTTAATAATCAGTTTAGCGATCGGCGGCCTGGCAGGCTGGCTGGCAAGTATGATCATGAAAAGTAAGGGCGGTCTGCTCCTTTACATTATCTTAGGTGTAGTAGGCGGTGCTGTGGGCGGTTTTGTCCTGGGCCTCGTGGGAGTATCTTTCTTCGGACTTGTAGGTACCATCATCCGTGCAGTAGCCGGTTCATGTATCCTGATAGCTGTGGCAAGACTTATAACGAAGTAACATTTGGTAAGTAGAATTTACTGTCTATTAAAGATTTTTTTCTTGACATATACCCGAAAATCATGTATTATTTAATAAAAATATAACAAAATTCCAAGATTTTTTGTATATTTTTCATAAATTTTCTATCAGGAGGTAATATATGGCTGTTACCATTACGGATCTACGGTGTAAAAGCTGTGGTTTCCCACTGAAGATGCCCGGTGGCGGAGCGATTAAAAAAGTAGTCTGCGAAGCCTGCGGCGTTGAAAACATTATCGAAGGAGCAGAAAAGAACCTTGAGATTCTCAGCAAAGAGAATATCATGGGTGGTCTCCAGTTCGAACTTACCGATCCTAAGATTCACAAAGCTATCGTTGATACACTTTGTAAATCGGAATGTCCTCCTTTGGACATATTCAATGAAGTTACCGTTAGCAAAGTAAGAAAGATCATCGTTCCCGCATACTGGTTTGATAATACCACCGGTACAGGTACCGCTCAGTATGAGAAGGCTGTTATGCGTGAGCAGTCGGAGATCCGCGGAAGCGGTCAGAACATGAGATCCGTTACCGTTCAGAAGAAGGAATGGTTCCCGATGAGTCTGGCTGTCAGCGACACGAACGACTTTATCGTATCAGGTAACAAGCAGTATACAGAACCTCTTCACATGCTGTATCTGAACAAGCAGAATCCTGAGATAGTAGATATCGAGCTTCTGAACTATCCTGCAGAAGCTAATGCATTAAGCTATGACCAGCCCGATCCCGTGGCTTTCAATCAGTTTGTAAAGCCCGTTATGGAGAAGCTGATAGAAGCAAAAGCTCTCACGATGCTCAGCAATGTTGAGATGCAGAACTTCCAGATCGTCGGAACCAGTATCCAGAAGGGTGAGGTTAGACGTATCTCCATCGGTATCTACGAAGTAGGTATCGAGTACAAGGGTGTGGAGTACACATTATATCTGTCAAACAACGGTGATAATTCCGCATATAACGGTGTTCCCGTTGATCAGGAGCGGAAGAACATGCTCGCTCAGAAGCTCCACGCTATCAACACCTTCAGTTCACCTCTCAAGACTCTGTTCGGTGGACTTGCTATCGCAGGCATCATTATCGGTCTTATCATGTTTGTACCCGGCATCAAGGCTTCATCAGTCGGCAAGATAGTGATCGGTATCCTGTTACTCATTGGCGGTATTGTTTCGGCAATATTCTACTTCATGAAGCGTAAAGTATTCCTGGCTCAAAAAGCTGCAATGCAAGCTGAGTATAACGGCATAGTCGCTCAGTTTGATCAGGTTAAGCAGAGCTTCACAGCTAACCAGGTTGCTCTTAGAGGTGTACTTAACAATCAGTCAGGTAACCCTGAAGCATTCTAATTTATATAATAAAGAGCTTGCATCTTCCGGTGCAAGCTCTTCTTTTTACGATACCTGTTTAAACTGTGCCATGTACAGCTCGTAATATTCTCCTCTTTTTGCTATAAGCTCCCTGGGAGTTCCGCTCTCCAAAATCCCGCCCTTATCTACTACAAATATTCTGTCAGCGTTTTGGATCGTCGAAAGCCTGTGTGCAATAACAAATGATGTCCTGCCTTTCAGCAGTTTCTCTATTCCTTCCTGTACCAGTATCTCGGTATGTGTATCGATGCTGGAAGTGGCTTCATCAAGTATCAGGATCTTCGGGTCGCTTACCATAGTTCTGGCAAATGCTATAAGCTGTCTCTGTCCTGCAGAAAGCCCTGCACCACGCTCTGACAACTCGGTATCATATCCCTTTTCCATCTTCATGATAAACTCATGGGCATTTACCGCTTTAGCGGCAGCTTCTATCTCCTCATCTGTTGCGTCAAGCCTTCCGTAGCGGATATTTTCCCTGATGGTTCCCGTGAAGAGGAAGTTGTCCTGTGTCATGACTCCAAGCCTGCTTCTAAGCGAATCTATGGCTACATCCCTTATGTCATTCCCGTCTACCAGTACTTTTCCGCTCTGTACATCATAGAATCTCGATATCAGATTGACTATAGTGGTCTTTCCGGCACCGGTAGGTCCAACAAGAGCTATGGTCTCTCCGGGTTTTACGCTGAAACTGACATCATGGAGTACATCGGGATCGTCATCATAATGGAAACTGACATTTTGGAATTCTATCTCTCCCTTTACATCCTTTAACTCTATCGAATTGTCACTGTCACTGATTTCGGGCTCTGTATCGAATACTTCAAAGATTCTTTCAGCTCCCGCTATATTGGTGATCATCTGGTTATAATAATTGCTGAGGTTCATTACGGGCTGCCAGAACATGCCGATGTATGAACCGAAGGCTACAAGTGTACCTACCGATACATTCTCTATTCCTACAAACTGGATACCTATGAGGTACATAGCTATAAGCCCTGCTGCCCAGCATACGTCTATAACGGGACCAAAGAGATCTGCCCAGTGACATGCGGATACAAATGCGTCGCAATGCTCGTCGGTCAGCTTGTCAAAGGTCTTTTGTGTTTCATCCTCTGCATTGAAACTCTGAATTACACGGATTCCGGCTATATCCTCGTGAAGGAACGCATTTAAATTCGAGCTCTTTTTTCTAAAGTTCTGCCAGCCCTTATGCGAACGCTTCTCCAGGAATGATACGCCGAAGATCATGATGGGAAGGCTCCAGAGAGATGCCAGTCCCAGTCTCCAATCCTTGATCAGCATTATAGCTATGACCGCTATGATGGTGATCGCATCGGGTATCAGAGTAGTAACACTGTTTGAAAGTACATCTTTCAGCGAGTTTACGTCACCCATTATACGGGAAAGTATTTTTCCTGTGGGTCTTCCGTCAAAAAATCCGAATCCCAGAGTCTGAATATGCTCATACAGCTGCTGCCTGATCTTCAGCACTATCTCGTTTGACATTTTTGCCATGAGATACATCCTGAGTTTGATCAGCAGTACCAGTGTTATGTTGAGCCCTGCCGCCAGAGCACAGAGGCCCATCAGCCCGTCGGTGTTTTTTCCGATTATGTGGACATTTATCGCCCTCTCTATAAGAAGGGGATTTACTATCGATATTCCGGTGCTGATACCCATGATCACAAGAACCACGGCTATCAGCCCCTTGTATTTAAACAGGTACTTAAAAAGCCTGGTGAGCGTCTTCGCCTTACTCTTCTGTTCCAGGTTTTCGTCCTGTTTTGTTGCATTACGAGACATTTATACCACTTCCTTTCTTCGTAAAGTCTGATGTGACAACCGTCCCCGGTGTCAAACTAGTTTGCGTTTTCAAGCTGCTTTAAGACATCTCCGTACTGAGCCATATAGGTCTTGTAATAATATCCCTTTTTGTCCAGAAGACTTTCATGGTTTCCTCTCTCGGAAATTTTTCCGTTTTCAAGGACTATGATCTCATCCGCATGACGTACTGCCGAGATTCTGTGAGCGATGATAATCTTCGTAGAATTCTTTATCTCGCTTAAGTTCTCCTGAACTTCATGCTCCGTCTCCATGTCAAGCGCGGAAGTAGAATCATCAAGTACCAGTACCGGCGCATGCTTCGCAAATGCCCTGGCCATGCTGATACGCTGCTTTTGTCCTCCGGACAGACCGACTCCGCGTTCTCCTATGACGGTCTCCGTACCTTCCTCCAGCTTACCGACAAATCCGGAAGCACATGCTTTTTTCAATGCTTCACTGATATCATCGTTCGTGATACCGTCCTTGTTACCCAGACGGATATTCTCATCTATGGTGTCTGAGAACAGGAATACGTCCTGCATAACAACCGAGGCGTTCCTTCTTACTACAGCCAGGGGAAGCTCCCTGATATCAACACCGTTTATGAGTATCTTACCCTTTTCAGGATCGTAGAACCTGAGAAGCATGTTGATGATCGTGGTCTTGCCCGATCCCGTAGCTCCCATGATTCCGAGAGTCCTGCCTTTTTCAAGCTTAAATGAAACATTTTCAAGTATTTTCTTATTCTCCATGGAGAAACTGACGTTTTTGAATTCCAGATTTTTAAATTCAAAATTCTCCAGTAAATCCTTAACACCCTCGTCGGGTTCTCCCTCGGGATCCCTGATCTTGGCGGTCTCTGCGTATATTTTATCCAGCTTCTTCTTTGACGCAAATGCCGATGCCAGCTCATTTGACAGCCAGCCGAGCATTTCCATGGGCCATACCGCATTGGCACAGTATTCAAGGAACGCACCGAGTGCACCAAGGCTCATCTCTCCGTTTATAACCTTTAATCCGCCCAGCAAAAGTGCTACCACTATCAGCATCTTGGTCATCATCTGCATCAGGGGATTATACTTTATCCAGACCTTTGACTGTTTCATGTTGAGGTCATAGTAACGCTTATTGTGCTTTAAGAATTTTGTTATCTCAAACTTCTCCCTGGCAAATGCCTTTACCACTCTCACACCTGTCAGATTTTCCTCTGCTACGGTGTTCATATCGGCATCTTCATCACTGATCTCTTCATATACCTTGTCAAGCTTCCTTTCCATGACTATGGCAATAGTCGCACACAAAGGAAGAGCTATGATGGGGAAAATGGTGAGGAAGGGGCTGATCTGCCACATGCACCACAGGATCATCACCGTATGTATGACCACCTGAAGGAACATCATGCCTATAAATCCGAAAGCTCCCTGGAGTTTATCCACATCATCCTTTACCCTTGACATTATCTCTCCGGTATTCATCTTGTCGAAGTAATCCACCGACAGACTCTGAACGTGACCGAACAGATGCTTTCTGATATCGGAAGCTACCTTGAAGCTGGTCTTGTCAAAAGTAAATTCTCTGACGTATCCTGCCGCTACTCTTCCGACACCTACTACTACAAGCGTTATGATGAGTATGGGAAGCAGATTTGTCTGCCCGTCCGTTATAACATCATCTATAATACTCTGCGTGACCTTCGGCGATACCATGTCCAAAAATTCATATATGAAAAGGCAGAATAAAGCCAGAAGGTATAAATACCAGTATTTCTTTAAATAAAAACTTATCTTCTTCATCTGTACTACCAAAACCTTTCTAAAAACCCATCCCGACCATTCGCTTTTACCCGGTGTCCGGAGTCAGTATCCGTCACGGATATCCGCTTAACGCAAAAAAATAGACCGCAGTACAAAAGTACCACGGTCCCATGCTCTGTATATAATATCTATTTTGTCTGTATCAGATATCATTCTCCACGGTCGAGGTAAGCTCATGCACTAAACTCACAACTATTAAATTTTTCATTCCGTTAACATAATTGCTGATTTTTGTCATTGTGTTTTACCTCTCTTTCTTTAATATTTGACAATCAAATCTTCATTTGCTGTAACTGATTTGACATTATAAAGGGTTTATGTCTGTTTGTCAACACAAATTTTATAATTTTTTAATCTTTGTATCATCTGGTCATATAATTTTCTTTCATTTTGAGTATTTTAATATTACCAATTCTGTGATATCTTCTTTTCTGTCGAAAAAAATACGAAGAAAGAAGGTGCACATATCATGACAGCTACCTCAACAGTAAAACCAAAAAGATTAAAAGATATCAGTAAAACCAGATGGATCACCATAACCGCGTTGTTCATGGGTCTGAACATTGCCATGTCAAGCTTTGGAATACCGGTTCCCGGAGGACATCTTTACCTATGTGATACAGTTATATGTACCGCAGCCCTGCTTTTAGATCCATTTGCCGCATTTGTGGTAGGCGGAGTTGGTTCCTTCCTGGGCGATATGATATTCTACCCGCTTCCGATGTTTGTATCGCTTGCCACACACGGATTACAGGCAGTCGTTATCTCTCTGATGGTAAGCCGGGCTATATATTCTGACCCCAAAACACATTTCATCCGTGCTCTTATAGCTACCCTGACCGGAGCCGTTATCATGGTAGTCGGATATACACTCGGAAAAACTTTTGTATACGCTACATTCGAATATGCTATGATAAAACTTCCCTATGAGATAGCTCAGGCTCTCTTAGGTGTTGTCGGATCCCTTTTCCTGTGCTTTAAGGGTGGACTCATCAAAGTATTCAGACGTATGGAATTGAGCTAAATAGAAAGGAACGCAAAAAATGGATTTCAAAACAATTACAGAACAAAGCAGACAGGCAGTGACGGAAATCATCGAAGCCGCTCATCTGTCGGAAGGTTCACTATTTGTTATCGGATGTTCATCAAGCGAAGTACTCGGCAGCCAGATAGGAACTGCCACCAATATGGATTCCGCCAAAGCTATATATGACGGGATCATCCCGGTTCTTCGGGCACATGGGATACTTCCCGCAGCTCAGTGCTGCGAACACTTAAACCGCGCTTTGGTTGTGGACCGTTCAACCATGATCCGGTTCGGTTTTGAACAGGTAAACGCCATACCTCAGCCCAACCATGCCGGCGGCGCTTTTGCCACCGAATGTTACAACCGTTTTGAAGATCCCGTACTTGTCGAGTCGGTTAACGCAAGGGCCGATGCGGGCATAGATATAGGCGGAACCATGATAGGCATGCACATCAGAAGTGTTGTGGTACCCTTACGTATATCCCTTCGTAAAATAGGCGAGGCTCCCATCATATGTGCAAGACGCCGTCCCAAATACGTGGGAGGCAGCCGTGCAATCTATGATGAGAAACTGATGTAAATCAATGTAATCTCGAAAACGCTCCGACGTTTCCTCAATAACAAAAATCTCCCCCCACCTATTAATGTAGCTAAGGTGGGGGGAGATTTTCTATTTTGGTCAAAGTCACCTCGAAAACGCCTTCAGCGTTTCCTCGGTAACAAAACGATGCTTCGCATCTCATTTCAGTCGGGGCTTGAACCCCGCCTGAAACGAAGATATCCCCCACCTTCGCTACGC
>JAEEKN010000429.1 GCA_016282435.1 Lachnospiraceae bacterium
AGGAACTTAAATGATTTCAGCATAGACCTGAAGAACACCGGGAAGCTCAGGAAGTACATTCCGGAAGAAAAAGTATTTGTATCCGAGAGCGGTATCATGACAGATGAAGATATAAAATACCTGAAAGAATTAAAAGTAGACGCATTCCTCATCGGACGTGCATTTATGGAATCACAGAATCCGAAGGAACTTGCCACCCGCTGGAAGTCTTTATGAGGAATGAATCGCATGTTTCCGCCTTTATAGTCTTCACTCTTAGGAGTAGGTGGCTGCATAGAATCCGGATGAGGTGTAGTTAATCAGAATAATATAGTTAATAAGAAAATTTTAGGGAAAAAATATGGAAAAAATCAAAACACCAAAAATAAAAATCTGTGGTATAACAAAGGAAAGCGAAGCCGAATACTTAAATGAATTTTTTGTAGATTACGCAGGTTTTGTATTTTACGAAAAAAGTAAAAGAAATGTGAGCCTGAAAAAGGCAGAGAAGATATTCGGGTATCTCGATCAGTACATAAAAAAAGTAGCGGTTACGGTATCGCCCGATATCGAAATGATAGAAATGCTGAATGATTCGGATTTTGATATCATACAGATACATAAGGAAGTCGCTCCTAAAGTTCTGGAAAAAGCGAAGAAGCCCGTCTGGAGAGCGGTAAATATATCAGGTGCAAGCGATATTCAAAGCATGACAGCTGTATTTGATGAAAAAAGCCGTGGGCAGGACAAGGATGATCGGGAAAAAGGAATCACCGGAATACTCATAGACGCGGCGGACTTCGGAAGCGGAAAAAGCTTCGACTGGATAGGGGCTAAAGAAACACTGAATCTTGACAGGCGATGGCGCGGCATGGATTTTATCCTTGCAGGAGGGCTGAACCCGGGAAACGTAGCGGAAGGGATCAGGATCTTCGAACCCGACATAGTGGACGTAAGTTCCGGAGTCGAAGGAGAAGCAGGAAAAGACAGAGAAAAAATAAAACAATTTGTATACAAAGTCCAACGCGTTGACTACCGTGATTGACGACAAACAGAAAAGGAGAAAAACAATGATTAGAGAAGCAATCGAAAAAATAGTAAATAAGGAAGATCTTACATACGATGAGGCATACACAGTAATGAACGAGATTATGGATGGAACATCCACACAGACACAGAATGCAGCATTCCTCGCAGCACTCTCTACAAAGAGCGCAAAAGCAGAGACCATAGATGAGATCATGGGATGCGCTACAGCCATGAGAGAACATGCATTAAAGGTAGATACAAGAGACCTCGATACTTTAGAGATAGTAGGAACAGGCGGAGACAGGGCAGGAAGCTTCAACATCTCAACAACTACAGCATTTGTAGCGGCAGCAGGAGGAGTACTCGTAGCAAAACACGGAAACCGTGCGGCATCTTCAAACTCCGGAACCGCAGATTGCCTTGAAGCCCTGGGTGCTACCATTGCACTTGAACCCGATGCATGTGTAGAGCTCTTAAAGAATACAGGATTCTGTTTCTTCTTTGCACAGAAGTATCATACATCCATGAAATATGTAGGAGCTATCCGTAAAGAGCTCGGATTCCGTACCGTATTTAATATATTAGGACCCCTCACCAATCCCGCACTTCCCAAAAAACAGCTTTTGGGAGTATATGATGAATACCTCATCGAGCCCCTGGCACATGTTCTTAGAGGTCTCGGATTAAAGAGGGGCATGGTAGTATACGGAAGAGAGAAGCTTGACGAGATATCCGCAGTGGGTGAGACAGCTGTATGTGAGTTTAACGGTGATGAATATAAGACGTATGTTATAAAGCCCGAAGACTTCGGATTCGAACGCTGCACGAAGGAAGACTTAAAGGGTGGCACACCGGCCGAGAACGCACAGATAACCACAAACATTCTGAACGGAACAGACAAGTCGGGCAGACGCAATACCGTACTTATGAACGCCGGAGCAGCACTCTACATCTATGGCAAGGCAGCTTCAATAGCAGACGGAGTAAAGCTGGCAGCAGAGCTCATCGACAGCGGCAAGGCACTTGAAGCTATGAACAAATTCGTAGAAGCATCAAAGAAGTATCAGGCATAACGAACCCGGAAAGGAATATCATATGTTAACACCTACATTTGAGGACGCAAGGAAATACGTATCGGATTATGACCTTGTTCCAGTAAAAAAAGAAATATATTCGGATATAAAAACACCCATAGAAGTACTGAGAATATTAAAAGGTCTCAGCGGTCACGTATTCATGCTCGAAAGTGTGGAGAATCAGGACAGATGGGGCAGATATACATTTATGGGATACAATCCCAAGCTTTGTGTTACATGTTTTAACGGAAGACTTACAGTTACCGATGATGAAAACAAAGTGATCGACGATATTGAGTCGTGTAATCCTACGGATTATTTAAAGAAGCTTTTGGAAGGATACAGGAGCCCGAGAATCGAGGGATTCCCTTCATTTACCGGAGGACTTGTAGGATATTTTGCATTTGACTATATAAAATATTCCGAGCCGAAACTGAACCTGGATGCGAGGGACGAAGAAGGCTTTAAGGATATGGACCTCATGCTTTTTGACAAGGTCATCTGTTTCGATTCCTTAAAGCAGAAGATAGTCATCATCGCAAATGCAAACACCAAAAATCTTGAAGAATCATACAAAGAAGCTGAAGACTTTATAGATTCCGTGATAGACCTCATAAAGAACGGCAAACCCGGTGTTATAGAAAAAGGCCGTATGCTCTCTGACTACCGCAAGCTCTTCGAAAAAGACGAATTTTGCGACATGGTAGATATGGGAAAAGAATATATCACCGAAGGGGATATATTCCAGGTAGTACTGTCAAACAGACTGGAAGCTGACTTTGAAGGAAGCCTTTTTGACACATACAGAGTACTTCGTACCATCAATCCTTCTCCCTATATGTTCTATTTCTCGGGAGACGATATCGAGGTAGCGGGAGCTTCACCTGAGACACTTGTAAAATGTGAAGAAGGCATACTCCACACATTCCCCCTGGCAGGAACCAGGCCCCGCGGGAAGACATCCGAAGAGGATGCAGCTCTCGAAGAAGAACTCTTAAAGGATGAAAAAGAACTGGCTGAACACAACATGCTCGTGGACCTCGGAAGAAACGATCTCGGCCGTATCAGCGAGTTCGGATCGGTAAAAGTAGAAAAATACATGCAGGTTCAGAGATTCTCACATGTTATGCATATAGGATCAACTGTATGCGGAAAACTCCGCAGCGACTGTCATCCCTTAGATGCCATATCTGCAGTACTTCCTGCGGGAACACTTTCGGGAGCACCGAAATTCAGGGCGTGCGAGATTATCAACAAACTTGAATACAACAAAAGAGGTATCTACGGCGGAGCCATAGGATATATAGACTTTACAGGAAACCTTGATACCTGCATAGCCATCAGGATAGCATACAAGAAAAACGGAAAAGTATTTGTACGTTCGGGAGCCGGCATAGTGGCCGATTCCGATCCCGAGAAGGAATATCAGGAGTGCGTGAACAAGGCAAAAGCAGTGCTTTCCGCCATCGAGCGTGCACAGAGCGAGGAGATATAAGAATGATATTATTGATTGACAATTACGACAGCTTTTCATATAATCTGTATCAGCTGTTGGGAACCATATATGACGGAAAACTGAAAGTAGTGAGAAATGACGAGATAGAAGCAGACGATATAGCTGAACTGAATCCGGAGAAGATCATTCTCTCACCCGGTCCCGGCAAGCCCTCTGAAGCAGGTATCTGTGAAGAAGTCATAAAAAAATACTACGACAAGATACCGATACTCGGAGTATGCCTCGGACATCAGGCTATCTGCGAGACATTCGGCGGAACCATAGGATATGCAAAACAGCTGATGCATGGCAAAACTTCGGATATCAGGATAGACGGGGATTCAAAGATTTACAGAGGCATAGGTGACGGTACATCCGAGATACGTGTCGGAAGATACCATTCGCTGGCCCTCGAACCCGATACATTACCGGATTGTCTCAAAATTACCGGAACCAGCGCCGACGGAGAAGTCATGTCCGTAGAGCATAGGGAATACCCGGTATACGGCCTCCAGTACCATCCCGAATCCATCCTCACTCCCGACGGACTTGAAATTTTAAAGAATTTTATCGGACTATAGTATTCTCGAATTATGGGAAGGTGGCTGCAAAGCAGCCGGATGAGGTGTTAAAACTTAAATGACATTGATCGGAGAAAAAGGAAAAAA
>JAEEKN010000430.1 GCA_016282435.1 Lachnospiraceae bacterium
ATAAGAGTCTGCATAACTTCCTGAAAGCGAATAAGACGGAGTACATACATCACCCAGTTCAAAGTGCTCTTTTAATGCTCCTACCGCACCGATAAAGATCATCTTTTTAAATGTAAGTTCTGCACAGAGGGCTAAATGATCGATGAGATTTCCTGCGGATGAACCGATCTTTATCCATGCGATCTTCTTATCATCCTTTTCTACCAGATATCCTGCAATATACGCACCCTCTTTTAAAGTTGTAACATTGCAGAAACGTTCCATCTTTAGCTTATAAGGTGAAAAACTCGGAGCTATAACCAACGCATCATACGTGATATCTTCACTCAGTCCAAATGCCTGAAATGCCATATGTTCCGAATTATATTTATGGAATGCATCCACTATCTGTTTCAATTTTTCTTTCATATATCTCCCTTTCAATCACCGAGACGGTTCCGTGATAGATTTATCTTTTTATCTCCCTGAGCATATAATACTCATTCAGAAAGGTTCCGTCTTTCAAACGGATCGCGTTGGGTTTTATTCCCGCTATCCTGAATCCCATTTTTTCATAGAGAGCTCTGGCACGGCTGTTTCCCTCGACAAACTCCAGCTCCATCTGGGTAATGTTCTCATTCTCTTCTGCGATCCTGATCATTTCCTGGAAAAGCCTTGTACCGATACCCTGGTTCCAAAACTCCTTAAGCAATGCTATCGCTACGCTTGCCCTGTGTCTGACCTTAAGTCCTGTCTTCCATACGATCTGACAGTTACCTGCTACTTTACCTTCTACTACACATACAAGCATCGCCTCATTTTCAGATGCATTTACTCTGTCGAATAGTTCTTTTTCCCCTTCAGGGGTATATTTACCGCACTCCTCAGGATAACGTAATATAAACTCTGTTTCTCCGGCCGAGATATACAGATAGTCAAGCATCCCCTGTATATCCTCATCTTTTGGACTTCGTATAATTGCATGTCTTCCGTCTTTTAACGTAAACTCTATATCTTTTATTATCATTGTAATTCTCTCCTATAACATCTCATCCGTCACCTTCGGTGACACCTTCCCTTCGCCGGCGAGTGGAAGACTCAGAGCTGTAACTCATAATCTATAAGTGTCATTTTATCATTTACAGGCTTTTCTTCGCCCACCCTCACAAAACCGCATTTTTCGTACAGGTGACAATTGGCGGGTTCCTGAAGGATAGTGTCAAGCTTCCATGTGGTTACCTCGGGGAGCTGCTCAAATGCCTTCTGTATAGCAACATATCCGATCCCTCTGTTCTGGAATTCAGGTAAGACAAAAAGCGGACTGATAAATGCTGTCTTTTTCTCATTCGGATCATTGTGCCCGATATTTATGGCACCGACTCTTGCTCCATCCTTCATGATAAAGTAGTATTTTCTGTTTTCTACGGCAAATCTTCTTCTGACTCTATCTATCGGCTCTATCGCAGGTGAACCCTCATCGTGGTATTTCTCATACAGGGGCATAAAGCTTTTTATCTGCATCTCATAAAGCTCAGGTATCTCTTCCTCTGTCACTTCTCTTAATTTGATCCTTCTAAACAGCTCTCTTTTGCTTCTGTCCGGTAACCCAAAATGCTCCTTGATCATAGATGCTGCCACATCCGGAGCAAGATGAGTGTTATCGATCTTTATGTAATTTTTGAAAGGTATCTCCCCGTCATTGCTCACCAGACGATAGTGTGCATCCTCATACTGCAGTCTGCTGTCCGATATTTCCAGATCCCTCTTGGAGGCTTTGTTTTTCAAACGGTTTTCGGTTTTATTTCTCTTTAAGCGCTCCTCCTGGTCTGCTACAAGCTCTACATAATATACTGTCCCGCCGGTAGCTTCAAATTTATCGGAAAGGCTTTTTACATACTCCCATTCGGACGGGATATCAAATGCCATCATATATGTAAAGATCATTCCCTGGTAGTCTGTTTTTAAAAACTCATCGAAAATCTCATCTCTTAGTTTATTTACCAAACCTCCCTGGAATCCGCCGAAAATCTCTATAACCGGCTCTATCATCATATGATTGTGGAAAAGCCTGAAATCCGTTATCTTCATTAACTCCTGGCCGACGGTCATCTTCCCGACGGCACCGCTGCCAAGTATCAGTATTAAATCCATATTTGCTCCTTTTCTTAAATAAGATCCTTTACTTCGTTCAGAATGACATTAACCGGGGAACCATTCCCGTAGTTAACTCAAGTTTTCCAAAAATGGACCACTAACCCCGTCCCTCTGGTTCAAAATCCCTGCGGTACAGTTTCGACTTGAATTTTGCACTCTTGTCCATCTTCTCGTATTCGTGATCTCCTACATAATGCATACCCAGTTTTTCCATTACTCTTCTGCTCTTGTTGTTTTCTTCCGCGAATTCACCGATGATAGCTTTGACAGGTCTGGTTTTACGGATTTCTTTTATAATACCTTCCATAGCTTCAACCGCATATCCGTGTCCCCATTGGTCTGCACAGATGTTGTAACCGATCGTCCATGCATCCTTTTCAGGTACGTAAACCAGGCCTCCCTGACCAATAAGCTCACCTGTTTCCTTTAATACAAAACCAAGATCGTAGTTATCGGGGTTGTCCAAATCCCTGCTTTCAAAATATGTCCTAACATCTTCAGCCTTATGATAAAGG
>JAEEKN010000043.1 GCA_016282435.1 Lachnospiraceae bacterium
ATTATATAGTCATACCCATTCTTTACCTTGTCTACAGGTTCGGGTATGCTGTTAAAGATGCTGTGGATTGGTTCGAACCTCCTACCACTTGATGGTTTAAGAAAGGCTCCGACCACAGTCTCTTTGTTTAATTGTTAATCAGTTAGATACCGCATGACGGTTTATGTAGAACGAGGTTACAGCGTGCAAGGAGCCCTGTGGATCTTTTAACAGCAGCATCAAATACTTTTTAAGGAGGATCATGCCTATGATCTATGTTGGTATCGATGTTGCCAAAGACAAACACGACTGCTGTATCCTTGATGACGAAAGCAGGAAGGTGTATCCCATCTTCACCATCTCCAATGACAAGGTCGGTTTCGACGAGCTGTTCTCCAGAATCGAAGAAGTGACTACTGACAAGGCAGAAATAAAAGTAGGTCTTGAAGCTACCGGTCACTACTCACTAAATCTTCTCGGATCGCTCATAGATAAAGGTATAGCCACCTGTGTTATCAACCCGTTACATACAAATCTTTACAGAAAAGGTCTAAGCCTTAGAAAGACGAAAACGGATAAAGTCGATGCGAGTTCGATTGCTATGATGTTGATGACTGATAAGACTCTCAAGCCCTACTCAGATACATCATATCACAGCGAGGAACTTAAGTCATTAACCCGTTACCGTTTCGACAAAGTTCAGGAACGCGCTAAGCTCAAGTCATCTGTGGCTCGTCTTGTGAACATTCTTTTCCCGGAACTGGAAAGTCTTGTGCCTGACCTTCATATGGCCTCCATATACGCCATGCTCTCCGAATTCCCTGGTGCATCTTATATTGCCGACAGTCATCTTACTCATCTTAGGACTATCCTTAGAACAGCTTCTAAGGGGCGATACGACCGAAATATGGCTGTCACCATAAGAGATGCTGCAAGAGATTCCATCGGCTCTATAATACCAGCCAAATCAATGGAATTGAAGCATACCATCCATTTGATTGAAGTGATGACGGACGAGATCGATGAAATAGAATCGTTTATCAAATCCATCATGGATACCTCCAGCTCCCCTATTATGACAATTCCCGGAATAAGCTACCGTATGGGAGCTATGATTCTTGCAGAAGTTGGTGATTTCTCCAGATTTAGCAATGCGGATCAGATACTTGCATTCGCTGGGCTGTCGCCGTCCACATATCAGTCGGGACAACTTGATTCTTGCTACTCGCACATGGAGAAACGAGGCTCACGATATCTACGCTATGCCTTGTTCAATGCCACGAAGTATGTCTGCCATTGGGATGAGACATTCGGCACATATCTTTCCAAAAAGATATCCGAGGGCAAGCATTACAATGTCGCAGTCTCACATGCTGCGAAAAAACTAATACGCACTATTTACCGAATGGAGCTTACTGGCGAAGCCTACCGAAAATAATCTCTTAGCTTCATATCCTTTTCTGTGAGCACCTATTCAGATGCTCTATTTGTCATACGATTTTCAAGGTCCTGATTGAGGCTTAAGCCTGCCTCCGAGCTATCTAAAACATCTGATGATGTCTTATTCAAAAAATTCATTTTTTTATTGACTTTTAATAGTTAGTCTGTCACCATGAACAAATTGGAAGCTGATTTAAAGACCAGAAAGGGGGAGAACTAAATATGAAGTGTATGAGATGTGGAAGGGATGCATTTAAAAGTACTACAACCGAGGCTATTGAATTTGGCTTTGGAGTTTTAGTTATCCGTAATATTCCCTGTTATAAATGCAATGAATGTGATGAGATTTTTTATACCGGTGATGTTGTTAAAAAAATTGAAGTGATCACTGAACGAGCCAGGGAACTCATGCAGGAAGTGACCGTTATAGATTATGAAAAAGCTGCAGCATGAAGGCAAGGGTGACATTGTATGACGATAAGTGATAGGATATTTCAATTATTAAAACAGAAGAATATGTCCCAGAAGGTTTTTTCTCAGAAGACCGGAATCTCACAAAGTACCATTAGCGAATGGAAGAGTAAGAGAACTAATCCCACTTCCGAGAAGATCATGATAATATGCGAGGTCCTGGATGTCACGCCGCAGTGGTTATTATCAGGAATAGAGAACACCGGACACAGGGGAAATAATGCAGACTGGTATGTGATAGATAAGAATACTGAGATGGGGTTTCTGATAAGAAGCTATCATGATATGGAAGAACAGCAGCGGGAACGTCTTATGGGATATATGGAGGCGCTGATGGCTTTTAAATCAAAATGATCTTTTTTGTTTGTGCTGATTCGTAAAAGTGATTATATTCGTATAAATAAGGTGAATGAATGGTAAAGAAAAAGAGAATTAGAAAAAAGGTGTCTGTCATCATGAACGTAAAATAGGAAAAATATGGGAAGAAGGAAAAGAATTTGGTATCCGGGAGCTACTTATCATGTGATGAGCAGAGGAAACAGAAGGACAGTTTTGTTTAGGGAGTCATCGGACTATTTGAGATTTCTGACATGTGTTTCAATGGCAAGGGAACAGTATGGGTTCAAAGTGCATTCGATGTGTCTG
>JAEEKN010000044.1 GCA_016282435.1 Lachnospiraceae bacterium
CACTTTACTTTCATAGATACTCTTCGAGGCATTTGTCCAGTCCGTTCGCATTTATTCCACAGTCCACTTGACAGCAAGCCTCTATGAGCGTGGTAGTCCGGCAGTACAGGCAGGCAGCCACGAGGGCTGCTGCCTGGCCACCAGCCTACCACACTCATACTCACTGTCAAGCGGCTTTTGCGGCATAAAAGCTCACTCCGTTATGCAGAATATCGAAGTGGCTCTCATGTCCGGCAAGGTGGCTCTCAAACAGCGGCAGACTGGCTCTGAAACACCGTGTAGGCGGCTCTCACGCGCCGGAATATACATCCGCAATGCTATCATCTACAATACATCTCAATCGGATGTACTCGCTGATGCTTTTGCAGCCGGATTCCTTCGCCTTCATCTTGAACTGCTCAGCTTCCGCTTCGGTCACTCGGAGGCGGATTACTTGCGTCTTTATAGAAGTTGGATCGGATTGCTTGTGTCTGGGCATTTGATTCAGCCTCCTTATTCACTCTGAATTCGGATTATACAGGCTCAAAGAAAGTATCCGGATGATTCGGATCAAACTGCTCGTTCGCCCACATCACGGTCACAAGGTTCTCAGTTTCGGAAAGATTGATGATATTGTGCGTATAGCCCGGCAGCATATGAACCGCCTGAATCTTCTCGCCGGATACTTCAAACTCGATCACTTCATCTGTGCCGATCCTGCGCTCTTGAATCAGCCCATGACCGGAAACCACAATAAAGAATTCCCACTTGCTGTTGTGCCAGTGCTGTCCCTTTGTGATACAGGGCTTGCTGATATTAACAGAGAACTGACCGCAGCTCGCGGTTTTCAGAAGCTCCGTAAAGGAGCCTCTGTCATCATAATTCATTTTCAGATCAAAGATCGTTTTCTCCTTCGGGAGATACGAGAGATACATCGAATACAGCTTCTTTTCAAAGCTGCCGTTCGGGATCTCCGGCATGACCAGCGTCTGCGGCTGATCATGAAAGATGTGGAGCAGCTCAACGATTCTGCCGAGTGTTGCCTTATGCGTCACAGGCGCATAGCAGTATCTGCCGTTTTCCTGCATGATCGCATTCACGCCGTCGAACTCGCAATGATGCTCCTTGCCCTCGATGGCGTCGAACATTTCCTCGACCAGATCATCAATGAACAGCATCTCCAGCTCAACGCTCGGATCATTCACGGTAATCGGGAGATCATTTGCGATGTTGTTGCAGAATGTGCCGACAGCAGAATTATAATTCGGGCGCACCCACTTGCCGACCAGATTCGGGAAACGATATACCATGACGCGGTTGCCGCTCTGCTCGCCATACGAAAAGAACAGTTCCTCTCCGGCTTTCTTGCTAAGACCGTACTCAGAGGTGCCGAAACGTCCTGCAAGTGTCGCCTGAATCGAGGATGAAACCATAACAGGTGCTTTACTGTTGTGCTTTTTCAAAGTTGAAAGCAGCAGTTCCGCAAAATCACGGTTGCCTTTTTTGAAATCAGCCGAATCCGTCGGACGGTTGACACCAGCCAGATTGAATACAAAATCCGCCTTTGCACAATACTCGTCCAGCTCTGCCGGAGTAGAGTCGATATCGTATTCGTAGATTTCTTCAATCGTGATATTCGGTCTGGTCTTGTTTTTTCCATCGCGGATATTTTTCAGATTTTCGACCAGATTTTTGCCTGCAAATCCCTTTGCGCCGGTAACTAGAATATTCATACTTCTTTTCTCCACACCATTTTATTGACCACGCCGACATAGGACTGAATGATTTTCACAACCTTGTCGCTGACATTGGTATCAACATAATCCGGAACCGGAATCGCACCGCCGTTCTTTTCTTCTTTGACCATCTCAACGGCAGTATCAACCGCTTGCAGCAGACCCTTTGTATCAATACCCGAAAGAATAAAGCAGGCTTTATCGAGCGCCTCAGGGCGCTCAGTCGAAGTTCTGATACAAATTGCAGGGATCGGGTGCCCGATAGAAGTAAAGAAACTGCTTTCCTCCGGCAATGTGCCGGAGTCTGAAACAACAGCAAATGCGTTCATCTGTAAGCAGTTATAGTCATGAAAACCGAGCGGTTCGTGCTGAATCACACGCGGATCAAGCTGGAAACCGGATGCCTCCAGACGCTTCTTGGAGCGCGGATGGCAGCTGTAAAGAATTGGCATATCATACTTCTCGGCCATCTGATTGATCGCGGTAAACAGGCTTGTGAAGTTCTTTTCCGTGTCAATGTTTTCTTCACGGTGCGCTGAGAGAAGAATATACTTGCCCTTTTCCAGACCGAGACGAGCGTGAACATCCGATGCCTTGATTGCATCCATATTCTCGGTCAGAACCTCCGCCATCGGGGAGCCGGTCACATAGGTGCGCTCCTTCGGCAGACCGCAGTCCGCGAGATAGCGGCGGGCGTGCTCGCTGTACGCCATGTTCACATCGCTGATGATGTCAACGATACGGCGGTTTGTCTCCTCCGGCAGGCACTCATCCTTGCAGCGGTTGCCAGCCTCCATGTGGAAGATCGGGATATGCAGACGCTTTGCTCCGATAACCGAGAGACAGGAGTTTGTATCACCGAGTACCAGAACAGCATCAGGCTTCAGCTCTGCCATAGCCTTATAGCTTGCCGCAATGATATTGCCCATAGTTTCACCGAGATCATTACCCACTGCATCCAGATACAGCTCCGGATCAGCAAGTCCCAGATCCTTGAAGAACACGCCGTTCAGGTTGTAGTCATAGTTCTGTCCGGTATGGACGAGGATGGTATCAAAGTATTTACGGCACTTCTTGATGACCGCCGCAAGACGGATGATCTCAGGGCGCGTGCCGACAATGATCATCAGCTTGAGTTTTCCGTTTTCTTTCCACTGCGCCATTACTTATCACCTCTCATCTCAGCAAGTCTTTCCTGTATGTAGGCAAGTGCTGCGATTTTTTCTTTTGTTTCCTGCACAGAAAGAAGTTTCGTGTTACTAGAGTTAAACTCAGTAAGTGTCACACGCTTGCTGTCGCCCTCTCTGAAATATTTATCGTAATTCAGACCACGGTTATCAGCAGGAACACGATAGAAGTCTCCCATGTCCATTGCCTTGGCGCACTCCTCATTTGTAAGAAGTGTCTCAAACATCTTCTCTCCATGACGAATGCCGATCACCTTGATATCTTCTTTCTTGCCGCCGAACAGTTCACAAACCGCTTCTGCCTGTGTCTGGATCGTGCAGGCAGGTGCTTTCTGAATAAGCAAATCACCGTTCTCGCCATGCTCAAACGCAAAGAGAACAAGGTCAACCGCTTCTTCCAGCGACATAATGAACCGAGTCATAGTCGGCTCAGTCAATGTGATAGGCTGTCCGTTCTGAATCTGGTCGATCCAAAGCGGGATGACAGAACCGCGGCTGCACATAACATTGCCATAGCGCGTGCAGCAGATCTTGGTCTTGCCGGAAGTTCTTGACTTTGCAATCGCGACCTTTTCTTCAAGTGCTTTGGAGATACCCATAGCATTGATCGGGTAAGCCGCCTTGTCCGTTGAAAGGCAGATCACACTTTTCACGCCTGCTTCAATCGCAGCAGTCAGGACATTATCTGTACCGATGACGTTCGTGCGTACAGCTTCCATCGGGAAGAACTCACAGGACGGAACCTGCTTGAGCGCAGCAGCGTGGAAGATGTAATCCACTCCAACCATAGCGCATCTCACAGATTCCAAAGATCGCACATCGCCGATGTAAAACTTGATCTTTTCCGCGACCTCCGGCATTGTAGCCTGAAAATGATGGCGCATATCGTCCTGTTTCTTCTCATCGCGGGAGAAGATCCTGATCTCTCCGATATCTGTTTGCAGAAAACGGTTGAGTACCGCATTTCCAAAGCTGCCTGTGCCTCCTGTGATCATAAGGGTTGCGTTCTTGAATAATGACATTTTAGTATCTCCTTAATCATTCTTTCAAATAATGCTTAAAAGTCCGTGCAATTTTTATAATAGCACTTCTTAATCTCTTAAGAAATGACTTTTTTGTATATTTCAAAACGGTTATCTCAAAAGCATCTTTGTGAATATCCTTTAAGAAATCCTCGCGCTTGCTATTTGCAACGACACTATTAATTACAGACGGATTGTATTTTTCTACGATATCAATATCTACTGCCTGACTCTTGATCTTGTCGGAAAGTTTGTCAAGCAAGTACCGGCCCTTATAAGAATGAACCAGCACAAGCGAAGTACCTTTATCATCGTCCATTTCAGGCAAAACATTCTGAATACCCCAGAAATCCGCAAGTGTGATGTCCGCCTGCCGCTTAATGCCTTTAAACGAGCAAGCGTAACAGCTCGGACGCAAGCATGAGTTTGAGAGAAAGGCTTTCATATAAGAATCTTCATGAAGCTTCTTAACATACGCCGTATTATTTGAAAACTCAAATAATACGGCGTATGTTTTCCAGCCATACTTCTTATGTCTGAAAAACATTCGCTGCGTTGCTGACGCAGACTGTTTCTCACGAAAAACAACATACTTCTCCCACACCATAGGCGAGGGGACACCATGGCAAATAATATCCTGTGTGAATAGATTCTCATAAGGCGTCCTTAAATATGAATACAGACCGCCGATTTGACAAGGCGTACCTGTGAACAGCACCTTTCGACCGCTATCAAGATAATCCTTTGCCTGCTTGTATGTATCACCGATCTTTGACTGCACATATTTAGAGCCACGCAGCTTGTCCAGGTCGGCTATATCATTAACACAGATATGTCGAACGGATTTGAAATCATCAGCAAATGCAGCCCCAAAAACAACTCCGCCCTGAGCGATGATATTTTCAGCTAACAGCGTGAATATTCCGCCGGAGGAGCTTCTGAGCCGTATTTCTTCGTTGAGATTTATTGCCGCTATTGCAGTAGTCATGCAACTATCATCAGGATGCCGTTTATGAATAATAGGACAGACGTTCACACATAAGCCGCAATCAATACACTTAGCTTTTTCGGCCTGCGGATACCAGAATCCTTCTTCGTCCGAGACCATACTTATGCAGTTTTTAGGACAGGCATTTGCACAGGCGTGACAGCCTGTGCAGTTTGATTTTTCTTTTATTTCAATCATACATTAATTTTCTACCTTTAAAGTCGCAATTGTAATCTAACAGGTGATTACTTTTAGTTCCTTTTGAGAATCTTTTTCAATGGTTTCCTAACCAATTCCTTCTCATAATCATTCATTCCGAGCAACCACATTGAAATGCAGTAAACCGCAGTATACGCAATAACGCAAGCACCAAACATCCAAATAGAGTTGATATTTATACACAATGTCATTGCTGTTCCGACACAGATTGGTATGACTAGTCCAACAGACTGGCGGATGATATTTTTCCAAAACAATGGGATATCAATATTACATTTGCGGCTGTAGTAAATGTTCATCACCAGACCGTTAGCTAGAACAAGGGAGATTGCAGTGCCGATTGCACTTCCGATAGCTCCGAACATCTGACAAAGAATGATTGACAAACCCAAGTTGATCAAAGCCATAACTGCATATGCTATTGCCCTGAATTGATGTTTGTTTTCCGCTCTCTGTATCTCTATTCCAAGATTTTGTATCAAAGCAATAGAAGCAGGGATAACAAGTAAAAGCGCTACAAAGTATGAATCATCATATCCCTCGCCAGCCCAAATACCGGTTATAAAGAATTTACCGAAGAAAACAATCCCTGATGCTATCAAAGCCAGTATAATGAACTGAAGTCTTCCAACGCGAACAAATAGTTCAGAGAGCTGTTCCTTTTGCTCTGCGATATTGTCTTTTGTCGCATTGACAATTTTATGTATTCTGGGCGTGAAAACACCTGAAACAGATGTGGAGAATATCATATAGCAACCATAAAGCGTGTAACCAACAGAATAAACCGCAACCTCACCAGTACCCTTAAATCGACCAAGTAGCAATTTGTCTATATTCCAGTTTATCTGATCTATTACTGTATTCAGGGCGATAAAAGCGGTATATGCAAAAAGACTTTTGAATATGCCTTTTTCAAAGTCTTTGAATATGAACTTCTCCTTCATTTTGAAGAGAACATACACTAGGTACATTACATCGACAAATAAAGTGACCGATACAGTGACCGATACCATTGCTATTGAGCGATAGCCCATAAGTAGCAAAGGCAATGTTATAAGAGGACTGAACACAGTTTTGAACATTCCGAGCAATTTAAGAAAAATAAATCTTTCATGTGCGGAGATGATATTTTGAAAAACGCTCATTGGGAACGACACTGTGAGATTGGCTGTCAACAGCAGCATCAGAATCCGCGCGATTTCATATTCAGCTGCTGTGAGTCCCTTGTCAAAAATAAGATCAAGATGAAACGCCAAGTACAGCCCGCACAGCATTCCGACAAATCCTATGATAGCAAAAATTATCAGAAACAGACCATTTAATTTGCTTATTGCAGTCTGATCATCTCTCTTTTTGTAAATTGCATAATACTTTATATAACCGCTGTTGAATCCCAAACTGAGTATCGACAGCATCGAGATAGTTGATGCGACTGTCTGATACAAACCGTACTCGTGTTTTCCGAGCAGTCGTATCATTACAGGGGTATATACAAGCTGTATGATGACACTTAGTGCCATTTGTAAATAAGACAACAATGATCCTATTTTCAATTGATTTTTCATGTAAAGCCTTCCTCGCTTAGGGCAACCTTTAAGAATTCCACTGAGTTACGCCTCATATCTAGTAGCTTTAAATCCGCTTCCTGATTTTCGGGAAGTTCTAAGGAGGAAATATAGCCATAATTACATTTTTCATCTGTATCACAAAACCTTGCACTATGTCCAAAAACGCTTAATAAATTAGAAACTCTAGAACTCATCCCCTTCTGCTTTGAGCGTGGTAAAACGAAGAATTCTTTGTGATATATTTCGGAAAAGACAGTAGCGTGAAAACTATCAGTAAATATAATCTGAGCATCACGAATCAGTTTAATAAAAGATAGAGGCGATTCATCATTAATCCATTTGATACGATGGCCGATATCAGTAGTATTAAACCCATTTAGAAATGGTATTGTGTAAATTGAGAGAGCTTTCTCTTTTGCATATTCCTTGACAAGCTGCATTTTTAGTGTGCTTGGTTCTAAAAAATAACAAAAAATGAATTTTTCTTCGGTTACTCTTTCTTGATCAAGTATTGAATCCCATTCTTCTTTTTTCAGTAGTAAGGTTGGATCTAATACGGTAGTAGCGTTTAAACCAACACTTGTTTTTAAGATCACTTCTGCGTTTTTTTCTCTAACAGAAATTGCACTGAAATCACTAAGCAATTCATAAAATTTTTTTGCTTGAAATTTGGTTAATTGCGATTTTCCTAGACTTGCAGCATAAGATATTTTCCTTTTATTCTCTTTTGCAAATGAAAGAAAGTAAGCTGGATTATACCAATCAGGATTCCAAACCTGATCACTGCCTGTGATAAATACATCGAATTCACTATTTGCAAAAGAAAGATCAACTTCAGAATAATCGGTTGTACTCATTGGAACAAAATCTTGAGAAAAACGCCCGAAAGACTTTCTCCTTGTACTGATTTTATTATTATACTTCTTATTATATATAATCCTAGTACAAGTATAGTATGGTCGTGAGATGTGAAAAAAAACACTGCTCATTTTCGTTGTGGAGGTATTTATTTCTTCGCTCATTTTTCCGAACACATTAATTGGGTATCTTAATTGTTCTACATTATAGCCCATATCAGTCAGTACTTTGCAGAGAGCAAATGCTTGTAAAACACCACCGTAATTAATTGACTTGTAGAAATGTGTTATTATTCCAATTTTCATATAGTTTCACCTCATTAGAAACAGCCAAGTTGATAGAACATACTCCATATATTCTTGTACATTGTTTGGGCTAATCGGTTTAAAACTCCTTTTTTCGCCACATTGCAATGTTTTATATAATAATTGCTCCAGTCTTGTGTACTAATATCTGCCTTTTCTTTTTTAGGATGCGAATCAAAATAGTTTTGGATATATTTTGAAAAAACGGCATACGTCTTATTAATATTCTTTATTGCATCACTTTGATTCTGGTACTGGCAATAATGGCAAGCAGAAATCTCAAATAACTTCAATGCATATTCGTCAACCTTAGCATTTAGGTCATTAAAACACACATTAACCATTTCACAGTAAGCATCAAATATCATTTTACAATAATAATTCATTTCCGGCCAAAACTTTCTAGATGCAGTTGATAAAAGAGAGTTATACACATATATATCTTTATTTATAACAACTATTTTTTTGCAATTTTTGATATAGTTATATATGAATATTGTATCCTCTCCGTATCCAATTCCAACAGGAAACTTAATTCTATTCGTAACGATTATTTCTTTTTTAAACATTTTGCACCAAGGTGCAAGCATAAAAGATTGTGTGAAAATGCCACAATTTTCGTCTTGTTTCTTTGAGTGAAAATCAATTACTTTCTCAGGGATAATGATTTTTTTCGATTTTAAAAATCCACGATTATACGAAGATGCTATCGACATATCAGCATTATTATCAACGATTCCTTCAAGTAAAAGAGAAACATAGTTTTTTTGTAATAAATCATCACTATCAGAAAAACATATATATTCTCCTCTTGCTATGTTTATGCCACTATTTCTTGCGATAGAAACTCCCTCATTTTGCTTATGCATAACAATGATTCTTGGATCTTTTGATTTATAATAATCACAAATGCTTCCGCTATTATCTGTTGATCCATCATCAACCAATATTATTTCAATATTCGCGTAATCTTGATTAATAATGCTGTCCAAACATCTTTTCAAGTATTTGTTCACATTATAAATAGGTACTATTATCGAAACCAAAGGATTACCCAATTTCTATATTCTCCTTTTACTCATATAATAATAGTTGCTTAATCATTTGGGGGATTATGCTCCTTAGATGCGTTATCTTGACATACCTTAAAGGGTTACTAATAATTGCATCAATATGTGCCTTTAAAGAAGCCTTATTAGCTTCATGGAGTTTTAGGTATTCAATTATACGAGGGATGTACTGTAGATTCTCTTTATAATTACTGGATTTAGAGATTTCATTTAATATGCTGACTCTTCTTTGAATCGCAACATCATTAATAATAGATGCTAATTCAGGATAATTTGAACAGATAAATATAACCTGCTCATCTATTGAATCAAGAGCTTCAAGATTTCTCAAACTAAATGCCTTTCGATCAGAGCTGCCTCTTCGTAAAATATAGTGGTAGGTTGGAACACCTGTATGATAAATTGCATCAGCAGAAGAGAGTACTCTATAAAAGATCCATTCATCTTCCCGGTAGTGATTTTCAGGAAATCGTAAATCCTTCCATAAATAGTTTTTATACACCTTATTCCAAGGAATACAACCAATATAACTTTGTGTATAGAATTCCTTAAGAGCCTCAAGTCTATTCAATAACCTCGGCTTATCTAACATTCCTACTGTTCGGGTTCGAAATTTCATTTCATGAAAAGCACCGCAAACAGCAATGTCAGCGTTCGTTTCCTCTATTGCATTAATTAAACGTGTGTACATATCTATAGAAACATAGTCATCAGCGTCTACAAAAGCAATATATTCTCCTGTCGCTATATCTAACCCATTATTTCTCGCTGACCCCTGACCACCATTTTCTTTGTGAATAGTAACAATTCTATTATCAATGGCCGCATATTTGTCACAAATGCTTGGACAATTATCCTTTGATCCATCGTCCACAAGGATTACTTCAATGTTTTTGTATGCTTGCTGAAGAATGCTTTCAATACATTTAGGCAAATATTTTTCAACACCAAAAATTGGCACAATAATACTTAGCTTTTTTTCATTCATATATGTTCTCCATTATAAACAAGCTAAAAAGGCGATTCATATTTTTTTATTTTAGACATATGTATATGCCGGAATAAAAACCGCATCGATACGGACTTGGAACCGCACTTTGCCTGACGAAAACGCACCGGTTTCATATTAAGGACAATCCATTCTTCACAGCATTAGAGAGCTTTTATGACGCAAAAGCTGCTTGACAGTGAATATGGGTGCAGTAGGCTGCCATATTCATAGAGGCTTGCTGTCAAGTGGACTAGTGCGGAATATATGCGACGGACGGAACACGCAATTAATTCTTCATTTGTCCAAGATTATCGCGCTTGGTAAGGGCGCGGTTCTTGTCCGACAGTGGTGCTGTCGAATCCCCGTGCAGATGCGGTTCCTGTGGCGGCATTCACACATAGTAGGTAGAAAAAATATAATCATAGAATAATACCTTTAATTTGACTTGCCCACAGTTGGTTTTTGTATTACCGACCGTCCAAAGAAGTAATCAATGCATTTTAGTTGATTTCGAGCCGCGATTTTTCGAAATCAGGTATTATTTAGATTAGTGATTCTTCATTTTTTGCTGTTTGCCAGTTTTTCTTTAATTTGAGATGTACTGATACCCACAGTATATGGAAAGTACTCAATTACGACACCGAGTTTTTTGAATTGTTCTTCCGTTATTCTATATCTGTCGGACCCTTTCCAATCGTCCCCGGAAAACAGAACATCAAACTTGATCTTTTCATACGCCAACATCTTATCATTGGTAGTTTCGATGTCCACGAGAATTGCATCATCTACACATCTTAGTGCTTTCAAGATTCTCACCCTGTCATTCTCAGAGTATATAGGATGTTTTCCTTTAATCTCACGAACATATGTATCATCGCAGATACCAACAATTAAAATATCGCACATTTCTTTGCAGCGTTCTAATAGATTTAAGTGACCAACGTGAAAAAGATCAAATACGCCACAAGTATAACCAATATGATATTTTTTCATAACAACCTCCTGCTTGCTATTTTGAAAATTTTACTTCAACTATAGAATGCCTATTCTCTCTTTTGTCTTTTGGTGGAAGAACCATATAATCTCCGTATTCAGTTTTCAGTCTTTCGTGAGTATTGATTGGAATGCTAAAGTATTCATCTTCAAAAATGGTTGAAGTTACATCAGAAAGCCATGCGTATTTATAATAGTAAGTTTGTGATTTGGCTATTTGTTCGTAAACAACTTTCGATTTCGCTACCTCAAAAACATAATATTCATATTTATTTACCATAAATTTATGTGAAAAGAATAGAGCAACTATATTATATAATAGGTAAGCTATTCTTTTCTTTATATTGATTTTTCCGTTGTTATACCACGGTTTGTATCCTGATTTCATTAAAAGGCTACGTCCCCAAAACACTCTTTTATTTATAAGGCGTTTTCGTTTAGCCATATTTGTAGGGGCGTAATCATAAGGAAAGATGTCAACGTAAAAGCCGTTTTCTTTTAAGTTAGAATTTCCCTTTTCTTCTATATAAATAGTATTATGCTTTCTAACTTTACCAAATGGTAACGCATATGAAGGATCTGTATGCCATGTCTGCAGAACGTAGTCCGGCTTTAGTTTTGTTGGGGCAATTTCACAAAATTTTGTGTATTCTTCTCTTATCATTCCTATATCAATATCATCGTCCCACGGAATAAACCCGTTGTGGCGAACAGCCCCAATCAGTGTACCTGAATCCAAAAAATATTTAATGTTATTCTCGTCGCATACTCTCTTTATTTCCTTTAAAATATCAAGTTGTTCTAATTGAACTTTACGTAATGTTTCCTTATCCATTTTAACCACCTTTTTTGATTATTTCATCCATATATTTCAAGTGTGCAGCTACCATATTCTCTATAGTGTACTCTTTTATTGAAAGATAAGCTTTAACCCCCATTGATGCTAAATCAGATGTCAATAATTTTATAATTCCATCAGCTATAGCATCAGGATCTTCCGCTGGAACAATATAACCGTTCTCAAAATTTTTAATTAGTTCAAGTCCTGCTACACATTTATCTGTAGTTAGAACTGGTAGAGCATTGCTTAATGCTTCATTGACTACCAATCCCCAAATATCCTCACGTGTTGGCATAACAAATATATCAGCTGCCTTATAATAATCTTGTAATTCTGCTTTACCCTTGAATTCAATAAAATGCACGTTATTTAACTGATACTTTTGAACTAAATCTAAATATTCTTCTGTTGGTGTTCCTCCTATAATATAGAATCCAACATTTCTATCTATTTTTGCAGCAGCGTGTAATAATAAGTCAAAGCCCTTTCGCGGAATAAATTGTCCAATACTAAGTATTATCTTACTTTCATTAATACCGATTTTATTTTTGGCATCGGTTTTAGCTTGAGGCCAATTTGTTAGTACCATTCCTGCTTCTTTAACTTCTCTAGTAAACTGTGATGAAAAGGGATATTGAAATACGAAGTCACGTTTTGCTCCATAGAAAACAAAATATTCAGTTGTTACTTTTCCGCTACTAAACCACCCAGTTGCAGAGGATATAAAATGTTTTTTTATAAAATGCTTTAACCTAGAGTCTTTACGTATAAGACCGCCATCCGCTTCTATATAATAATCTATATTATTTTTGTGCAAATACTCCATTGCGAGCATAAATGTTAATGACGAATAGCCTCCAAAAATTATAATATCGAAGCCGTTCTTTATAATGTCAAATATATCTATATATAATTCTATCCCGCCTATTTTCCTTAATTTTTGTAAAAAAATAGGCTTGAAAAATTTGTAGTCTGTATTAAACCAATTCTCGCTTCGATGTTTTTGCTGTTCTGGTTTGCTTGTGAAAGATACGGTTAAATCGACGCTTTTTCCAAGAAGATTAAAAAAGTCAACTCTATATGGGGAAGGGTAATTAGTTATGAACAATACTTTTTTCATTATTATCTCCATATTGATCTCTTATCATGTATTCATTGGTGTTTTCAGCAAGCATTAAATAAATATACATAAATGTAATGCTTGGAAATGTACCCGTAAACATTAATGACTCTGTTGATGATTGAATATAAACCCCCAATATACAAACAATTGAAATCCTTGACAATGGCGTATTGGCGGACTTGTTCAAGCTCATAAGATTATTCGTAAAATAATGGTAAACAACTACTCCACATATTATCCCTAGTGAAGCGACAATAGTTAATGGAGCGTTATGGGCATTTGAAAATTTAAAACTATCTAAATCGCCAAAAAGCAATACCCCTATATTATCAAAACAACTAAATATTTTTTCATATACTATTTCTCGCCCAGAAAAAAAACTTTTAGAGCCTAAAAACTTAATGTTATTAAATCCCGATTTATATAGATTGAGGTATATTGGAGAAAACAATATAGAAAAAACAACCGGGGCAACAATTAATATCTGTGGTATTTTGACATTGCTGAAGACAATCATATATAATAGCACCAAAGCACTTGCCAAAATTGAACTTCTGGCACCTGTTAAAACCATGAGGTACATTAATGCTAGTAGAATTATTAAAAGCATTATTTTCCTTTTGGATCTTTTAAAATTTATAGCGATAACATTAAAATATCCAGATATCATCATTGCAGTTAAATTAGGATTTGTCATTCCTAATACTAGTGCCCCTGTATTTCTTCCATCTTCAAAGTAATAAGCAGCGCTTGTGAATGATGTTATGAACATCGTTATAGCAATAATAATAGAAAAATGAAATATCCAGCGTAGTTCTTTCTCTGTCGTTGTAAAATTACTTTTCGTTGTCATAAGAATAAAAAAACTAATGAAATTCATACAGTTATAAATAAGCTCAAATGAAAATGCTTTCATCTTGAAAATATTCTGAAATAACAAAAGCGATAATAATAAAAGACAAAGCAGAATTGTACTGTTTTTTATTTTGATATTGGGAAGTCTCAAAGCAGCAATTAAATAAAATAGCAGACTTCCTAAAAACACGAATACATGGCGAATGCCCATATTTCGTAGGGGAGCAACCATAAAATATCCGAGATTACATAATAGAATACAAAATAAGATCCCCTTGGACAATGAGGAAAATCGCTCATCTGATTTTTTCATATATTTCCAAATACCTTTCAACCATTCGCTGTTTATCTAAGTTACTCGCAGATTTTATAAGATCATTCTTATTGTATGGACTTTTTACAATTCTTTTAATTGTATCTATCAAAGCATCTGTAGTTATTTCAGTAGGAATTGCTACTCCATTGTTATCACTAATAAACTCTGGTAATGCTGTTGAATTATATACAATTGCAGGTGTTCCACATGCTTGTGCTTCTATTGTTGTTAATCCGAACGTCTCTTCGACACTTAGATTTATAAATACATCTGCTGCAGAATAAATCTCAGCAAGTTCCTTTATACTATTTGTACAAGTGATCCCTATTATATTTTCTGGAATCATTAGCTTTTGCTTATCTGAAAGACCTACAAGAATGATTGTATATCTATCATCCAGTTTCTCTGCTAGCTTAATGAAATCATTAAATCCTTTTCTTTGATTCCATGTACTTGAAACACCAAGTAATACTATCTTATCCTGAAGTCCGTATTTTTCACGGAAATTACTTGGCATGGGCTTAAACACTTCAGTATCAATACCATTATAAAGAACGCGAACTGGATAGCATGTTAAATAAGACTCTTTTACAATTTGAGCTAACCAACATGACGGTGTAACAAGCACCATTTTCTTCACCGTGGTAAATAAGGTTTTCTTTTTTTCCCAATTCTCTTGAGATTTATCTGCTAATATAGATTTTGGATACTCTTTTTTCTGTGGGCAACTATGGCATCCATTTCTCCATTTGTTGCATTTTACATAAGTAAAATGTGAACAATGGCCTGTAACAGCCCAACAATCATGAAGCGTCCATATGATTTTCTTGCCACATGTGCGAAGGTAATCAAACAAGACCTCAACATTGATATAGTATCCATGAATGTTATGCAGATGAATCACATCAGGATCGTATTTCTTTACCCATTCAATGAACTTAATTGTTGCTCTTTTGCTTCCGAATCCTGCTGCATCAAACAGTCTCGCTTTAAGGCCATGCAATTTCACATCAAGGTTTGTACCAATCTTATATGCATATTTTTTATATTTTTCCGGAACGTCTTCTCTGCCGTATGCAATTTTGACTGTGTGTCCCTGTTCTGTCAGTGCATCGGCAAGATCAGTGCATATTCTTCCTGTGCTGCGTATTCCGCAGACTACATTGATCATCAGAATTTTCATTTGTATTTATCCTTTGAAGTATCCATCGAGATACTTCATTATTTTCTCTTTTTCAAAGTGCTTTGTAAAATATGTCCTTGACATATTACGCATTTGATTATTCGATTGATCTGACATTGTTATGATGGCATTTCCCAATAACTCAGCATTTCCTAATTCTACACAAATTCCGCAATTAGACTCATCTATGATTCTTTTGGTTTCGCCGTTGGCCGCGGCAATAATCGGCATTCCGCAAGCCATATAAGACTGCAACTTAGCCGGTATCGTTTTCTCAAACAGCGGATCTGGCATAAACGAAATGAACGCCGCATCACAAGCTGCCAGCAGTTCTGGGATGCGCTCAGGCGGTTGCCTG
>JAEEKN010000431.1 GCA_016282435.1 Lachnospiraceae bacterium
CTGTAGTCACCCATCTTGTCCATGAGCTCTGCTACCATGTTCTCAAAGAATACGGATGTCATGCCTGTAGCTCCGACGCTGCCTATCTCTTCTTTGTCCACAAGTATGCAGACTGCTGTCCTGTCGGGTGTGGGACTGTTGAATAATGCCTTTGCTGAAGTGAATGCACAGATCCTGTCGTCCTGTCCGTATCCCATAACCATGCTGGCATCGAGTCCGTAGCTTCTGGCACGTCCCGCAGGTACTACTTCGAGTTCGGCTGACATGAAATCGTCCTCATCCACGCCGTATCTGTCTGCGATGAGCTTCAGCACGTTCTTCTTTACGGCATCCTTCTCCTCGTCCTTTAACGGGATGCTGCCTACAAGTACGTTCAGGTCCTCGCCTTCTATAACCTTCGATGCCTTTTTGTCCATCTGGTCCTGTGCAAGGTGGATCAGAAGGTCTGAAATACCTACTACGGGGTCCTTGGGATCCTCACCTATCACTACCTTTACCACGGTTCCGTCTTTTTTGCAGATCACGCCATGGATAGCCATGGGGGTTGCAACCCACTGATACTTCTTGATGCCGCCGTAATAATGTGTCTCAAGGAGTGCCAGGTCTGTATCCTCATATAAAGGATTCTGCTTTATATCAAGTCTCGGAGAGTCGATATGTGCTCCGAGGATCTTCATGCCTGCTTCCAAGGGCTTCGTACCTACTACGAAAAGTACTACTGCCTTGCCTTTGTTTACCGCATAGAGCTTGTCTCCTGCCTTTGCCTTCTTGACTGCTGCTAAATCTTTGTATCCGAGCTTTTTAGCCTGTGCCACGATCTCGTCCACGCACTCACGCTCGGTCTTGCAGTTCGAGATGAAATCGATGTATTCGTCGCTTAATGCTTCTACTTCTTTAAGCTGCTTCGCATTGTACTTTAGCCATGCTATCTTCTTCTCTTTCTTCTTGTCGTTCTTTTTGGTGGTTTTTGCTTTTGTGTCTGCCATTTCTTTGCTCCTTAAAAATTTATTCTTTTTCAAAAGAAAAACCTGCCCCCAACAGGGACAGGTCTGAAAAATCGATTTAACCTATAACCTTCTTTATGGCTTCGATAACACGGTCCTGCTGGAAGGGTTTTACTATGAAGTCCCTGGCACCCGACTGTATAGATTCGATAACCATAGCCTGCTGACCCATCGCCGAGCACATGATAGCCATGGCCGAAGGGTCTGATTCCTTTATCTTTTTCAAAGCCTGAATACCATCCATCTCCGGCATGGTAATATCAAGCATAACGAGATCCGGCTTCGTCTCAGCGTACTTAGCAACAGCTATAGCACCATTCTCAGCCTCACCAGCTATCTCGTATCCATTCTTTGTCAGTATATCCTTAATCATCATTCGCATGAAAGCTGCATCGTCACATACAAGAATTCTTTTCGCCATTGTAAATTCTCCTGTTTCGTACGGATTTTTTTAGATATTAGTATAATACTATTATTTTTCGAATTTGTCAAGAATAACTTGAATTCAATGAAAAATTCTTTATTTTTAGTTTATAAGTTGATTTTTTGACCTTTTGCACCGCGTGCACGCAGCTTTATTTTTTTACTTTGAACAATTTTTCCTTTGTATTCGAAGTTCTCCGTCTCGGGAGAAAGTACCGTGACGAAATCTATCCTGTCGCTCTTATCGAGGTTCATGGCTTTAACGCCCCTGCCGGTCTTTTTCATCTCACTGACTTCTTTTAACGGGTAGCCCAGGCTGTAGCCTGATTTTGTGATACTTACAACTTTCCTGTTTTCGGCCAGGATGTCCGCTGCGGTCAGCATAATGATGCTCACTACTTCGTCTCCGTCCTCGAGCTTCGTAGCCAGCATAAGGTTCCTGTTCGTGTCGAATTCTATACCGGAAACGAGCTTTACATAGCCGTTTTTGGTGGTAAAGAGAAGCATGGAATCGAACAGTGTCTCAAATGATGCGTAGAATATTACTTCCTGCTGGTCCACTTTGCAGAGGTTGTGGATCAGCTGTCCCTTGTCTTTGAGCTTGCATCTGGGGATCTTCTCCGCTTTTACCTGCATCATGTTGCCTTCGGCGGTGAATACACAGAGCTTATCCGTGTTCTTCATCGGTATGACATGGACAAATTCTTTTAAGGCTTCCTCTCCGGCTTTTCCGTAAACGCCCGCATCCACAGACTTGGTGTATCCGAATTTGTCGATGAGGACATAAATATCCTCCACCTTAAATTCTTCCACGTAGTTTACGGCTTCTATGTTTGAGAGAACCGTCTTTCTGGGGGATGCGAATTTTTTCTTGTATTCTTTGAGTCTGCCCTTAATTACCGAATACAGCTTTTGCTTGTTGCAGAGGATTTCTTTGTATTCGCCGATCTTCCCTTCAAGCTCCTTCTTTTCTTCTTCAAGCTTCAGGATCTCGAGCCCTACGAGCTTCGATAAGGGCATGGCGAGGATCGCGTCGGCCTGGCGTTCGGTAAAGTTCAGAGTGGTGGCCTGCCATCTCGATTCTTCATGTTTGAACTTGATGTCGGCCGTTTCTCCTGTTATCAGGCATTCCTTAGCCTGTTTTACCGAGGAGCTGCCTCTCAGGATCTCGATGATGAGGTCTATGACATCGGTGGCTTTTAAGAGTCCGCCGACTATTTCGAGCCTCTGCTGTGCTTTATCCAGCAGATATTCGTGTTCTTTTGTATAGAGCTGCTCCTGGAAGTCGGCGAATTCCTTCACGAGTCCCAAGAGGCTAAATACTATGGGCTGTTTATCCTTTACTGCCAGGAGGTTCACGGTATAGGTGTCCTCCATACAGGTCTTCTTCAGGAGTCCGTTCAAGAGGTTTTCGGGATCCCTGTCTTTTTTAACTTCTATAACTATTCTGATTCCTTCTTTTGAGGATTCGTCCCTCACGTCATATATTTCCTCGAAGGACTTGTCCTTCATGAGGGATACCAGGTTCTCCACCAGCTTCAGCTTGTTGCCTGCTATGGTGTATGGAATCTCTGTTACTACGATATTTTTTCTTCCGGATTCGCCGTTTTCTATCTCGGTTTTGGCTCTCACCCTGATCTTGCCCTCACCGGTACGGTAAATCTCCGGAAGCGCATCCGTGTTGGTGATGATGCCTCCGGTAGGGAAATCGGGACCGGGGATGTATTTCATGAGTTTTTCTTCGGTGATGGAGGGATTATCGAGGTATGCGATGACTCCGTCGATGACTTCTCCCGCATTGTGCGGCGGTATGTTTGTAGCCATACCTACGGCTATACCCGTGGTTCCGTTTATCAGGAGATTCGGAATGGTGGCAGGAAGTACTTTGGGCTCTTTTTCACTCTCGTCGAAGTTCGGCATGAACTCTACGAGGCCTTTTTCGAGGTTCGTGAGAAGCGCCACTGCGGTCTCCGACAGACGTGCCTCGGTGTAACGCATCGCAGCGGCTCCGTCACCGTCTATGGATCCGAAGTTTCCGTGTCCGTCCACCAGGGGCAGTGTCAGCGAATAGTCCTCTGTCATGTGAACCAGTGCGTCGTATATGGAGCTGTCTCCGTGAGGATGATATTTACCCATCGTATCACCTACTATACGTGCGCTCTTCCTGTGCGGTTTTTTAGGATCGAGTCCCAGTTCATTCATAGCGTAAAGAATTCTTCTCTGAACGGGTTTTAATCCATCCCTGACATCCGGTACCGCTCTGGCAAGTATTACGCTCAATGCATAATCACGGAAAGCGGTCTTCATCTCCTCCGCAAAGTCAAGCTGGACCATTTGATCCTGATTTGTACTCATTTCGGTTATCTCCTGTTTCTGTTTTATTTATTATGTGATATCCAGATTTGCGTTGTTAGCCTCGGTCATGATGAATTCACGGCGGGGAGGTACGTTTGTACCCATAAGCATGGATGTGATCTCGTCAGCTTCCACACCGTCGTTTATTGATACCTGAGCCAGCACTCTTCTCTCGGGATCGAGTGTGGTCTCCCACAGCTGCTCGGCATCCATCTCGCCCAGACCTTTGTATCTCTGAAGGGTGAGTATCTTCTGACCCGACTTTCTGAACTTTTCCAAGGCGTGGTCATCAAAAATATATTCCGTCTTCTTCTTTTTCTTTCCCTTTTCGGTCACTTCGTACTCGACCCTGTAAAGAGGCGGAAGTCCGCGGAATACTTTGCCTTCCATGATAAGTTCGGGCATGAATCTGTAGAAGAATGTGAGGAGCAGCGTGCTGATATGCGCTCCGTCGACATCGGCATCGGTGAGGATGATGATTCTGCCGTACTTTAGCTTTGACAGATCGAATTCTTCGGCTATACCGCATCCGAATGCTGCTATCATGGATTTTATCTCGTTGTTTGCCAGTACTTTGTCAAGTGCTGCCTTCTCAACATTCAGGATTTTTCCTCGAAGGGGAAGGACTGCCTGGGTCCGCCTGTTCCTGGCGGTTTTTACGGTACCGCCCGCGGAATCTCCCTCTACTATGTAAATCTCGCATTCTTCGGGCTTCTTTGATGAACATGCGGCAAGCTTTGACTTGGTATCCACATCGTTCAGCTGTTTTAAGGCTACGGTTCTGGCCTTGTCCGAGGCTTTTCTGACCTGGTAGGACTTTAATGCTTTATCGAGAATGCTTTTTAAGAGTTCAACGTTTTTATCAAAAAATACGGTAGCTTCCTGTGTAAATACGTCTTCAACGGCACCCTTTGCGTCGTTGTTTCCGAGCTTTGTTTTGGTCTGTCCTTCAAACTGCGGGTCGGGATGCTTGATGGAGATGATGGCGATAAGTCCGTTTCTGATGTCCTTGCCGTCAAAGTTCTCATCTTTGTCCTTTAGGACGCCGAGTTCCCTCGCGTACTGGTTAATGACTCTCGTAAGTCCCGACTTAAAGCCGGTAACCAGGGTTCCGCCGTCCACCACGTTTATACAGTTACAGAACGAATTGATCTGCTCGGAGAATCCGCTGTTGTACTGGAAAGCTATCTCCACTTCGATATCGCCGCTTTTTCCTTCAAGATATACGGGATCTTTGTGGATCACGGTCTCTTCCCTGGAAAGATAGCTGACAAAACTCTTTATTCCCTCTTCTTCACAGAAGGTCTGCTCAAATCCGGTATGCCTGTCGGCGAACTTTAGTTTGAGACCTTTGTTCAGATATGCTGTTTCCTTTAGTTTTTTTACTATGATCTCGGGCTTAAATTCCACTGATTCGAATATAGTGGGGTCGGGATAAAATACAACCTTTGTTCCGGTATCCGATTTGTTGCATTTTCCGACTACAGGAAGCAGTCCGTCCTTGTCCAAGGGAACGATGGGGTGACCGCCTTCTTTATATTCGTCTCTGTAAACTTTGCCGTCGCGTTTTATCTCCACTATCATGTGTTGGGACAGGGCATTTACTACCGAAGCACCTACTCCGTGGAGACCGCCGGATACTTTATATACGGTGTTTCCGAACTTTCCGCCCGCATGAAGTATGGTGTATACCACACGTGCCGTCGGAATATGCTCGGTGGGATGCATATCGACCGGTACTCCTCTTCCGTGGTCGGTGATCGATATGCCTCCATCTTTTTGAAGCACTATCTCTATCTCATTACAGAAGCCTGCCAGGTGCTCATCTATGCCGTTGTCCAGGATTTCCCAGATCAGATGATGAAGTCCCCTGCTTCCCAGGCTTCCTATATACATACCAGGACGTTTTCTGACAGCCTCAAGTCCTTTCAGTACTACTATTTCACTGCCATCATATTTTCCCTGCATTGTCTTTATTACTCTCCTTAAAATTTGATCCTGATAACGGGTCTTACACCCTTTCTTTCGGTATCGGCTACCTTTGAAGTACCTATGGTTCCGTCAGCAGCCGCGAAGCTATATTCGGTAAGTACCGAATTGTCCTCGGGTCTCAGCCACCATTCAGCAGATACGGGATTTAAGTATGATTTCTGTCCGTAGTTGAATCCCATCTTTGCATAGTCGCTGCAGCCGGTGGACATAGCTTTTATCTCATCTGTCAGTTCACTCTGTTTCAAGATATAAGGTGTTTCTTTTAACAGCCTCTTCTCTTTGTCCGTGAATGCGATGGAGACAAAATTGGTCTTCAGCCAGTTTGCCAGCTTGCTGTCGGACCAGGAGGATTTTTCAGCCTCCTTCTTTACAGGTTCAAAGTCGATAACCTTCTCGGTGATGAAGGTGAGAACTCCGTTCTCCCTGCCGATCACACGCCACTTGATACTTGTATTTACAAAGTAGATATACTCTGTGGTTCCGTCCGGATATTTGTAATTTACTCTGTTGTATCTGATACCTTCAAGCATGGTGGTACCGTTGTTCTTGAATGTTGCCTCTGCAAGTTTTGCCAGTGTCTCACTGTCTTTTACCTGATCTCCGGGATATCCTCCGAAGTATGCACACTCGATATTCTCAGCATCCACCTTTGACAGTTCATTTGTTCCGACTGTCACCAGTGTTCCGTCCTTCATCAGGAAGTTCAGTTCATTTTCCTTGTACAGGATGTCACCTGCTGCCACGGGTACGGGTGAAGGTGTAGGCGTAGGGCTGGGTGTAGGTGTCACTGTAGGCGACGGTGTGGGTGTGGGGCTGGGTGTAGCTGTGGGCGTAGGTGTAGCAGTAGGTGCTTCCGTAGCCGTAGGGTTCTCAACTTCAGTACCCGAAGGCTCTACCGTAGTTTCCCCGCTCTCCGAACCGGTGGGTTCTACGCCGGGTTCACCTGTAACTTCTTCCCCGGGTTCCTCAGTAGGCTCGGGAGTGGGTGTAGGCATAGGAGTGGGCGTCGGAGTAGGTGTAGGTGTGGGAGTCACTGTAGGTACAGGTGTCTCCTCGGGTTCTGAGGTAGGCAGTTCGTCGGTAACTACCGGTTCATCCGTGATGTCTCCCGGTACCTCAGTGATGCTTTCCGGAGGTTTCATCTCCGGTTTTGTCTTTTTCTTTTCAAACAGTTTTGATCCAAATAAAACGCCACACACGATAACAGCCACCAGCCCAAAAAACGCGAGGACCATCGGCAGTGTTATCATCTTCTTTTTCAATGCATCAATAAGCTGACGGGCTGACTGGTAACGCTTTTTGGGCGACCTTTCCATACACTTCATGATGATCTTCCTGAACTTGCGGCTGGTCCTGATACCCGTATCGGTGATGGACGTTACTTTATCCATGGACGATCCCGGCATCTTGCCTGTCAGGATATAATAGAATGTTGCGCCGAACGCATAAATATCTGATTTTTCATCGATTATGGCGTATGCACGTGATGATGCATCATAAGTAAATCCGCTCTGTACGGAGTATATTCCGTCCGGATTTGTCACGATAGTCTTCGCGTATCTGTCATCATATCTTCCGGTAGCGGAATACTGATTTGCGGATACAAAGTCATACTGCTCGGGCGGCGCATAGCCGTCGGAATATCCTATGGAGTGTGAACCGCTCTCTTCGTATATTCCAAGGTTGAAGTCCACCAGATATACTTTGTCGCTGGATGCCAGTATGATGTTCGAAGGCTTGATATCTCCGTGTATGATCCTGGGGGATGCCTGATGCAGTGTTTTTATGGCATCCGCTATCTGTATGGCCCAGTTCTTTACCTGTTTTTCGTTGTATCTGGTGCCTTCTTCTATATGACGGTAAAGTGATCTACCCTCAATGTATTCCATAACGGAATAAACATATCCGTTATACATTACGTAATCTATAACCTTCGGAAGTGAGGGATGATTGATCTGCTTTATCTTCTCTATATCCCCACGCATTTCCTTCAGGTTCTGGATCTGCATGTGGACTTTTTTGATGACTACCTGGCGGCTGCTTCTACGGTCGAGTGCTTTGTAAGCTGTGCCTTCGCCGGATCCCAACTCGCCAAGTATGGTGTAGCTCTCGTTAAAGATTTCTTCGGGAGTACGTGTCTGTTCTTCTTCAGTGACTTCCTCTTTCTTTACTTCGGGAGCCGAGCCGAAGGCATCCCTTTTAACCGCTTCCTGTGCTGCCATAATCTTGTCAGCCATGTCGCGGCGGTCCCTGTTGTATCTATATGCAGGAGTCACATAGTCCTGCTCGTTTGTGTCATCTTCTGAGGACTGCTCAGATTCTGATTCTATATCTTCTGTCTTAGGTTCATTCTCATTTTCGAGTGCCGGTGTTTGTTCCAAACCAGACTCTACACCAGATAAATTTTCATCCTCCGGCGCCTGTTCGGTTTCAGGTTCTGTTTCCTCAATCTGAGATTCTTCTGACTTGATTTCCGTATCAACAGGACTTTCTTCTATGTCGGTATCTGTCTTCTCATCATCGGACTGCTCTGTCTCTGGTTCTGTTTCTTCAGTCTGAGTTTCCTCAGTCTCGGGCTCAGGCTCGGATACTACCTCTTCCTCGACATCCTCCGTCGATTCCACGATGAGGTCCTCGAAGGTTACTTCTTTCTCCACGGGTTCAGCGGACTCTTCGGGTTCAGCGGGCTCTTCGGGTTCAGCGGTTTTGTCGCTCTCTTCGCCTTCATCCTGCTTTTCCCTGTACTTGCTGGTGGCGTCGTACAGCTCACGGGACCATGAGTATTCATCCCCAGACTCGGTTCCGGCAGGGTCTTCAGAAGAACCGTTTTCACCTGTCTCGTCTTCTAATGCATCATAGATGTGCTTCTGCCAGGGCAAAGGCTTCCTGCCCGTATCCTCTCCGCCGTTCTGAGGCACGTTTTCGTTATCTATAGAATTGATCTCGTTATCATCCATAGCAATACCATTTTCTTTCTAAAAATTTTAACCATAAGTGTTATTTTACCACTTTTGCGGTTTCTAAGTCAAGTTTTATCTCAGTCCCTGTTTTTGCGCCTCGACAGCTTGTCTTTGTACATATCCTCATCAGCCTGCTTCATCATC
>JAEEKN010000045.1 GCA_016282435.1 Lachnospiraceae bacterium
AAGTCCAGGCCTTTTATGTGCATGTCCATGCGGCCGATATATGTATATACGGTGTAGGGTTTGTTATTTGAGATATGAACTTCGCCCCTGTCGTCAACTCCGTTAAGTCCTATGAAGCCGTCTTTTTTGAAGATAGTTCTTCTTTTTTCACCAGGTGAAAGAAACTGCAGTGTTTCAGCTCCCATGACGAATTTCTTAAAGAGAAGCTCGTTACCTAAGCGCTTTTTCCACTTTTTTATCTCTAGAGCCTCTTTTGTCAGGCATCCATGTGGGATGATGATGTATGGTATGCCATACTTTTTGCAGTCATTTCCCAGACATATGAATGCCGGGTAGTAAACTTCGTGGAATATCACGAGATCAGGCCGTTTGAATTCTGTCGGCATCTCGTCCAATGTGTATTTAAGCGGTACTATCTGACAGTCTATCGTTTCTATCAAGATGTCCCTAGTATTTACGAAGGCTATCCTATTTTGCTCATTTTCCGCAAGCATTGCTTCTTCCAATGCTTTTACCATACCGGGTACTGCTCTGGGTACTCCATTGTATGGGTTGTTGTCTATTGAGGCTACTACTAATATTGTCATTTTTGTTAATCTTTCCTCTTTAAGATCCTTCGCTACGCTCAGGATGACATATAGATTTAGGATGACATAGCGTTTTGTTGTTTCTTGGCTACCCTTTTTTTCACGATAAATCCTATGACGAATGCAGCTCCTATACCGAGAGCGCTGCCTGCCAAGTCTATCCAAATGTCTCCGATTTCCGAGCCTCGGTTGGAGAATATCTGTATGGTCTCGTCTATCAGTGCTATCAGCATGATGATGAATGCACAGTTTATATACCAGACAAGTTTCCGTCTGCCTTTCAACAAGAAGATGCACATAAGCTGAAAGCCTACTGCTGCATATTCTATGATATGAGCAAATTTTCTGACATAGGTTGAAAGTTGTGTATATGTCAAACCATTTTCACTGCGATAACCGGGCTCAAGCTCGTCTATCGGTTTTATCATCTCCACTACCGCGTCGCTGCTGACTCTGGAATCTTCTTTGCTGATGCAGGACTGTCCCCAGACAAATATCATGGAGAGAGTGAAGGTGATATATAATATTACTAAGAGTTTCTTTGCCGTGTTCATGTTTGTTTCTTTAACACCTATCTTATTGATCATTCTTCTTTTGTGGCATTTTCCGACTCCGCTTTTACCATCTCCCCGTTGATGATGCTATAGTCTGTAGTGATGCCGAAGACATCTTTGTTTCCATCTATTGTGTTGTAAAACATCAATATGTCATAGTCTTTTTCATCCAGATCAAGTTTGCTTAAAGATACTTCTGCCCGGAATGCTGCAAATTTTCTTGTCGGAGGGGTATCAAACATGGTATCCAGTTCGTCTCTCCTATATCTCTCAGTCTCCAAAAACAGGATATCCTTTTTGTCTTTTTTGTTTTTAAGTACAACCTGGACTATGATGTTCTGCTTAAGATCGAATGCACGTGTGTGCTCATATTTAAAACACCAGCCTTCGATGTACAGTTTTCCGTTTTCTTTTTTGAAGGTGTCAAATCCGATCTCGTATCTGCCTTTATTGCTCTGGACTCTGAATTTGTCTATTCTTTTTTGGTTTATTTTGTTATTGACAACGATTATGGCTATTAGACCACCTGCAAGGATTACTCCTAAAAGGATGAACCTGATAATTTTCCATTTATTTTTCAATTGTCGGGTCCTCCTTTCTTAGGTTCTTCGTTGTTGTTAATTACACCTTATCCGGCTGCTTCGATAGGTCACAAGGTTCAGTCAGCTTCGCTGACACCTTATGACATAAGCCACATTCCCCTTGGAGGGGAAGGCTTAGTTAGTAAATATATATACTACCAAGAATATCTATATTACAGTCCTTAGCTATAAGGATTTCTCTCTCTACATCGGCATATGCTGTCTTTATTTCTTTTTCTACGAATATTATATTACCGGTTTCTGCTGCCTTTTTAAGTACTTCGGTGTCCTTGAGGATATCTCCTGTAGCCTCTGTTTTTATACCTAATGAGTCGAGTTCTGTCTTTAATCTGTCTAAAAGCTTACCGCTATTCCCAGATGCCGTACCGGATAATACTATGCTCTTGATGCCTTTGCTCTCGCACATAATCTTTAATTTGGCGGCAGTCATTTTTATCTTCTTTTCTACGCTGAATGCCCCATATCTGCGGGTGCTTAAGTATTTTACAAGCTTTTCAAACGGTAAAGTGAACCCGTTTGAAAGTAATGTACCGATAAGTCCGAGTGAGAACAGCTCTGACAGATCCTCTGCTTTTTGGAGGCGTCCTGCAAAAAGCATGATAAATACTATTATCGCAATACCCAATACCAGTCCTGCCAATGCTCCGATAACTGCGATCACTTTCGGGTTTCTAGGCTTAGGTGCTGCATTTTCATCTTCTAAAGGCTTTGTGAGATCCTTAACCGTGATATATCCGTCCCCACCGTCAGCCTTATCAGAGAGATACTCATAATAGTTGCTTAAAATGGCATTCTGGCTCTGACTGAATGTGCTTTTTAGTGAATTCAGACGGTTATTGTAATCCACAATCCACTGCTTGTAGGTGTTCTGCTGGGTGGCTACGGTTGTATCCGATTTGGTATAGATGGTTGCATCTGTCTTTTTCATCTCATGGTTAATGCCTGAGTTTTTAAGGATATCCTTATAGACATTGTTCATTACCTTTTCAAGACTGTCCCTGACTTTTTTGAGTCCGTCGAGATCATCGTAGTACAAGGTAAGCAATACGCGGCCTTCTTTTGTCACGGAAAATGTGTTACAGCCTGTAAACTGTGAATACTCTTCTTCAGTGTAGCCCAGCATCTTGTACAGATCAGTCCAGATACGCTGGGAATCATGAGCCGCCTGATAATACACATTGAGGTTTGTCTGCTCTGACGGAGTCTCTGCTATCACCATGAATACCATGCTGAGGGTAGGTATCTTATAAGGGTTTACCCTGGCAGTTATCAGTTCGTCTTTGATGTTAGCTACCTGTTTCATCTGCTCTTTTAATTCGAGAGCATCGTTTATCATTACCATCTGGTCAG
>JAEEKN010000432.1 GCA_016282435.1 Lachnospiraceae bacterium
GTCTCATCACCTGAGCCTGCATTTTCACCGTCTGTATCAGAATCTGCCGGAGCATTTATTCCCAGAACTTTGTCTATGGAAGTCTGTCCACCCTCGGGATATGCGAACTTAAAATGCTGGGGAACAAAGTCCTCATTATGCATGGTTCTGAATTTTTTATTTTCTATAGCCTTGTGAATTCCAGCCAATGTAGCAAACGCATTATGAGGTGCCTTTATGTTTTTATCCCTGTAATATATGATATTACCTTCGGCATAGGTTCCTTCCAGGTGGTCAAGATTCAGGGCAGCTATCTTTCTGGTAGCATATACAGTCTCACCGTAATGGATGAATATAGCATCATATTCAGAAGCTATACTTGCATAGTAATGTCTTGCACTTCTGGCAGATCCCATCCTGTCCTTACATGAACTCTCATCCGTCAGGTTCTCAAAGACACCCATAAGTCTGGTAATGTTACCTTCTACAAGTATCTCATATAGTATGTCTGCGCAACCGGTACCACTCTGAGGATTTGCTATCGAGATGTTGTTAAACATCATACAGTACGGTCTTTGGTCGGCTATCTCATTCTTTACCCAGTTACCGTTTATATAACTCTGCTTTTCACCGAGCTCTTCATGAGCTTTTAACACTTCATCCACAGTAGGAGTAGGTGTGGGCTCCGGCGTAGGTGTGGCTGTAGGTGTCGGAGTAGCCGTAGGTACAGGAGTAGCTGTAGGCTCCGGAGTAGCTGTAGGTGCTTCCGTAGCTATGGGCTGTATGGCCTGTTCGCCTTGCTCCTTCTTACTTCCACCGGCGAAGATGATGATCAGGATAACAGCTATAATGGCTGCAGCTACCACACCGGTTATGATAAATGCTTTCTTTTTGGTTTCTTCAGAAGTGTAGAAGTTCTTCAGCTTTGCCAGGAAACCTGTCTCAGCTGCAGGAGATGCTGTCTCTTCCTTGACCGTCAGGTCTGTTGCGGCTTTATCCTCCGTAGTGGCTACTTCGGAAGATTCCGCTTCTACCAGCGCGGTGCTCTCCGAACCCGCATCCGGTTCTTTTTTATCCGCATCATCTTCCGCTAATAAAGTATCAAGATCTATATCTTTTACGTCTTTATTATCCTCTTTCATAGTCCCCGTCCCTTATATATTTAAAATTTTTTTCTAATACTTATTATCTTTATTACTATGTCTCATACGGCTGTTTTGCGCCCACATTCCTCTCGAAGATTAAGGCTTGATTGGAACAATTTGCATTAATAATCATAAGCCATATTCCGGATAATCACAATCTACCTTGAAATCCCGGCAGCATCCAGGATTTCTCTCTGCTTCTGCTCCATAACAGCTCTCTCATCATCCTCCATATGGTCGTAACCGAACAGATGAAGTATACTGTGAACTATCAGGAACGAATACTCCCTGAGCACGCTGTGTCCATACTCGGCAGCCTGTTCCTTACACTTTTCTACAGAGATGATGATATCTCCTAGCATCAGTTCTCCGGTATCGAGGTCAAAGTAGTCCTCAGCTGCTTCCTCTAGATTCTTCGGGAACACATTCGGCTCCTCATAGTCTATCAGTGGGAATGACAGGACATCCGTAGGTCTGTCGATCTGCCTGTACTCTTTATTTATCTCATGTATCCCCTCGTTATCCGTGAGAGTCAGGTTCACCTGTACTTCATACGGACACTTGAGATAATCAAGCGCCTGTTCTATGATAGATTCTGCCGCTTTTTCATAGTCAAAATCAAAGCTGTCTTCTGTTTCTTTCTCTATTATAAGATCCATATGCTTTCTTCTCACCCCTTACGGTTATGATCGGGATACTTTCTTCTGTTCTGTGCATTTTCATACTTCTCGTATGCATTGACTATCTTCTGTACCAGAGGATGTCTCACAACGTCCTTACTTGTCATGTATGAAAAACCTATATCATCTATTCCTTCGAGAACCTTCAGAGCCACATCAAGTCCCGATGTCTGTCCGGCCGGAAGGTCCTTCTGAGTTAGGTCACCGGTGATGATGACCTTAGAGCCGAAGCCTATACGTGTCAGGAACATCTTCATCTGAGCAGGTGTAGTGTTCTGTGCTTCATCAAGGATGATAAAAGCATTGTCCAGTGTTCTTCCTCTCATATATGCCAGAGGAGCCACCTCTATGAGCCCTTTCTCGGAATTCTTCTGGTAGCTGTCAGGCCCCATGATCTGGTATAAAGCATCATACAGAGGTCTCAAGTAAGGGTCTATCTTGCTCTGCAAGTCTCCCGGAAGGAATCCCAGCTTTTCACCCGCCTCTATAGCAGGACGTGTAAGTATTATACGGCTCACATCGTTGTTCTTGAACGCTGTTATGGCACATGCCATAGCCAGATACGTCTTACCGGTTCCGGCAGGGCCCATGCCGAAGACTATCATCTTCTCGCGGATCAGATCAACATATTTCTTCTGTCCCAAAGTCTTTGGCTTTATAGGCTTTCCCTGTATAGTGAAGCATATCAGGTCCTTATCTATCTCTCCCAAAGCCTTCTCGTTGTCCTCATAAACTAGGGACAGACAGTAATTAACGTTCTGTTCGGTGATGGGACTTCCCTTTCTGGAGAGGCTCACGAGCTCGTTTATAACACGTCTGGCCTTGTCCGTACTGTGTTCATCCCCTATGATCTTCACCTCGTTGCCTCGTTCTATGACAGTAACCCCGAGGTTTCTCTCTACAATCTTTACATAACTGTCAAATGCTCCGAATACATCCTGCAGGTTCTCTGAAGGTATATTCACCATTGTTTCAACTATCGCCATCTACGTCCTCACATCATTTTACTATTGATATGGATTGCCTTGCCTAATGATACTACTACAATCCCTAGTATAATTATATACATTTTAAAAAAGATTACAATAATAATATGCGATTATTATTAGTTTTTTATAGAAAAAACCCTTGCCATACGGCAAGGGTCACAAAAACTTATTTAAATTTTCTCTTGCGAGCTGCTTCAGACTTCTTCTTACGTCTTACGCTGGGCTTCTCGTAATGCTCTCTTTTGCGGATCTCCTGCTGGATACCAGCCTTTGCACAATTACGCTTAAATCTGCGAAGAGCGCTGTCTAATGACTCGTTTTCTTTTACGATAACGTTTGACATAATCTCACACCTAACCTCCCTCCAGTTGTGAACTTGTGCCAAATCAACTGTTTGGGTAACTAAATAGCACAACAAACATTATAACATACTTTCAAGATTCGTCAATACTTTTTTTTATTTTTGTCAAACTTTTTCCATCAGTCCATTCTGCACGTCAAGAATCAGCTCAATCGGGTAGTCGCAAAAATCGGCTATATCTTGAGGAGTCTTTCCTTTTTTCAGCATATTCTCGATTTTCTCTCTATCTCGAATATTACGACCTTTATCGATTCCCCTCTCAGTACCGATCTCGATTCCTCTCTCAGTACCAATCTCGATTCCTTTCTCGATCCAAATCTCCTGATTCTCAAGGTCTCTCATCCATCCTACCATGTACTCTCGCCTCCATTCCTTGTTAGCCCGAGCCTTCTTTACTTCATTGTCAAGCTTTTTTACATACTCATCTTCTGAAGGTTTGCCTGCTATATAATCAAGTACAGCCCGAAGATTATCACTGATATCATCCATAGTACCAACAGCATTCAGGACTATCTTCTTGGTCCCATCACCCATTTCAAGTCCGGGGCTCTCAACACACCTGTTGGTGAAAGTGTATATATGCCGTCCCTCACCATATTGGTCAAACTTACATATCAGAATGATATAAGAATCTTTGAGTTTGCTGTACACTATACCCTTCTCCAGCATCTGAGTATCGCTTAGTGAACCATAAAATCTCAACCTTTTCGGAAGATTACCGGTATCCTTTACTTGCATCTCAATCACAACGGTATCACCATCTTCCAACTCTGCAAAGATATCAAACCTTACTCCATGGATATCCATCCCTACTTCCACAGACTTTTGGGGCTGGATATATAACTTCTTAATCTTTAAATCCGGAAGTATTCTCCGTAATAACTCCGAAAGAAGGCCTTCGTCCTGCATGATCTTACAGAAGACAAAATCATTGCTTATACCGATATTTTCCCATTCCTGTGTAAACTTTTGAAAAATTTCCTGACTGATGATCATTTCATCATCAGTAGCATGAATACTATTATCTATATTGTTCATACTTCTTATTCTCCTCTTTGTTTTTAATATCCCCAAAAAGCAGAATCGCACACACTAAACAACATTTCAAGATAATATAGCTCCACGAAAATATATCACTATCTTATTATACTTCTAAATTTGCAGGAATTCAATAGAAAATATAAAATACCCCTTGAGGGTTGTTCCACAAGGGGTATACATATTATTTCTCTATTATGATATTTTGGAGCAGGGATTCGATGACTTCCGAAATACCCTTGCCTTCCAGGCCTAACTCCTTAAGAGTGGTGTTTATCTTGGTCTTCTGTTCTTTTCCTTCATCATCGGGTTCTGTAATGCTTCCTTTTACTTTACCCTTCTTTGATATAGAAACATTAACACTAACCTTTGTTGACTTTTTATCCTTACCTGAGCCGATCGTTTCGGTCCTGGTTACAGAAACCTTGGTACTTCCCTTCTTTACCGGCTTTACGGTCTCTTTTAATTCAGTCTTGTTACCATCTGCATCAGTAAAGGTATTTGTTACTATCACTTTACCTGATGTATAGATAATAGTCTTGCTTTTTTCCTTTGTTCCGTCAGCATTAACTGTTGAAGAACTCTCTGTGACTGTTCCTTTGCTGCTGATCTTTACAGATTCCTTTGTGGTACTTAAAACATTACCCTTCTTGTCTGTGGTTACAGTAGTCTTCGAACCCGTACCGTCAGCTTTTATCTCTCCTGTAACAGTTGTCTTTGTCTTATCTAAATTCTTTATCGTCTCGGTAATGATAGTATTACCGTCCTTATCTGTTACATACTTGCTGCTAACGGAAGACTTGTCTGCATTCTTGGTTGTTACAGTAGTTGTACTGGTTCCGTTCTTCTTGTTGACAGTAGTCTTCTCAGTAGTTGTACTTAAGACTTTTTCGTTCTCATCCTTTGTTTCTGTCTTAGAAGTTCCGGCACCGTTTTTCTTATATGTTGCTACTGTCGTAGTAACAATTCCGGCTGCATCAACAGTCTGTTCATTGATGGTTGTAGTACCCTTCTTGGTTGTACTAACTTCCGAAGTACTAACGGTTCCTTCAGCTGTTTCAGTCTTTGTGATAACTGTGACTGTTTTATTTTCATCAACTGTTTTGGTCTCAACCGTAGTACTTAATGTGTTGCCTTTTGCGTCTTTTTCAACTTCTTTTGTCTCGGTTGAACCATCTGTATTGGTTGTAACCGTTTTTTCGGTTATAAGGCCTACTGATGTGATAGTTACACTATTTGTAGTCGTAGAGCCGTCTTCGTTCTTTATTTCAGTTGTGGTTGTTTCAGAACCATCCGCATTCTTTGTTACTACAGTTTCTTCAGTTCCCTTATCACCTGTTGAAGTTCCTGAGCCTGAACCCGTGGATGTACCTGAGCCGCTGCCTGTGGTCGAAGAACCTGATCCTGCAGATGCTCCCGAACCACTGGTTGTAGTTGAAGTACCTGAACCGGACTTGTTTCCTGTACCATTACCTGTAGTTGTAGTGCCTGCTCCGTTACCTGAAGTAGTACTATTTGAACTTCCGCCATTGCCTGATGTGTTTTCGTTTGTACCTCCGCCGTTGCCGTAATATGTTCCGCTTGAGTTTCCACTGCTCCCTGATGAATAACCATCGTTACCATTCGTCGTCCCGTTATTCACATTTGTTCCGTTTGTACTTTCTCCATTATTTACACCAGTGATCGTGAATTTAGCAACAGCTATACCAGACTTATAGTTTGTTGTCTCAGCTATGACTGCCTTTACATACCAGGTTCCCGCGGTAACAGGTACTGTATCTGTATATGTTCCGTTCTCACTGTCACTGTATGAATATGTTACGGTTCCGTTTCCTGTATTTCCTGATACAGAAGGAGTCTTAGGTGTCTCTCCTACTGTCCATCCATCTAAGGTTACAGTAGGAGTTATATCTGCCTTTTGAACAGTAATGTTTACTTCAGTTTTTCCAAAAGTTGTATCTGATTCATATACTGCTGTGATGGTTGCAGATCCGGCATTTTTGATAGTGATAAGTCCGGTCTCTTTATTTATATCAGCTACATCAACATCAGAACTTGTCCAGGTCCATACACCTGTTCCTGTACCGGGTTCTGTAACAGCTTTGGTAGGTGTAAAACTTTCTGTTCCAAATACGGTAACAATATCTTTACCGTCGTTTATTGTCACACCTGCATCATTCTTTTCTGTTAAAGTAACCACAACATTTACGTTTGCATCAGTATAATTTGCAGAACTGATAGTTACCGGAAGTGTGATGACATCACCTATACTGCCATCCTTGATCGTAGCAGTAACTATACCTGTACTGTCAACTACAAAGTCCTCGACTGACACAATACTTCCATCTGCCTTTGTGATAGAAGGAGCTCCGGCTGTATAAGTTAATGTACCAGCATTCTCAGGCATTTTGCCGGTCAATGATGCCGATATAGAGGTCGCATTATTGGGAGTACTTATTTTCACATCTGTTACGCTTGATGAGGTTGCTTTCCCTACTGTCACAACAGCAACATTACTCGTCAGTGTTGCTGTTTCACCGTTATCACTACGAGTAAATGTTACTTCACAATAGTAATACTCTTCCGTTCCTGCAGCTTTATCCACAGGGATAGTATAAACGGCACTTGTCGCACCGGTAATAGCGGTACCGTTTTGGTTACTGTTTGTTGTATTTATATACCACTGGTATCCGGTTATGGTATACCCCTTGGCTGTTGTGTCGGATACATTGACGCTTCCCTCAGTATATCCGTAAGTCAGATCTATATCGGATACATTTACAGTATTTAAAGGCGTAAAGGTTTTAGTATCAGAGGAGAAGACGACTGATGACAGGTCAAGTTTTAAAGCGGGTATAACCGCAGCCACTTCCCCTACAGGAAAATTATTATAAATTGTACCATCAGCTACAACCATCACTGTGCCATCGCTACATCCCGGTGAGCGCAGCCACCTACTGTTATAATAAATTTGCCCAGAAGATCGCCCGTATACTCTTGTTTTACAAAATTCATCTATACTTAAAAGATATAGCTTACTTCCGGTCAAAGTATTTGTCACTATTACATTTGCAACATTTGCAAAATTAGGTTTTCCATCTCCTGCTGTACCGGCAATTACCTGATCAAGATAAGCCTTCACAGTCGAATTACTGTAATCATTGCTTGACCCATTTGAGTCAAACTTAGAAGTGCCAAAACTGCTATTTGCTGCACACAAGGTTACCGTTCCGGCATCAACCGCTGTAGAATTATCCTCGATGATATACCAGTCAAAGTTGTTGAACCTGACTACTTTATCATCTAATTCGTTTTCCTTAGGTATAAGACCGGCATAGGGATTGCCCTCATACATGTTGGATGGTTCAATATATGGGGCTATAGTCACTTCCTGACTATCGGATGCAAAGTTCGTATCGGTTTCCTTAAAACGCACATAATATGTTCCGGGAACTAAATTCGTGATGTTAATGTTTCCCGCATTTGTTGTCCATACACCGGCATCAGACTTCTTATACTCCATATCACCAAATAAAAAGAGGAGTTCTCCGTCATTGTTATCCTCAGTCGTACATCCTGCACCATATATTCCCTTAGGTGCATCCGGTTTGGTCTTTGCCGTCGGAGCTGTCAGTGTGATCGTCACATCATCGGTAGGCTCTCCGGACACAGTGATCTGCGTATAGCTGTTGCGAGTCACAGTTATGCCGTTCACTGCTTCAACACTGTAATCAACCGGGAAATAGAATCCTTCGTCGGCAGTATAGACTACATCTCTTATTCTATCATAAACATCTGTCTGGGATGCCGCACCGGAGTTCTTGGTCTTTGTCATATTGCTACCTGCTGTGATGGTAACATTATATGCATTCAATGAACTTCCCATATTATCTGCTATCGTCAATTTAAGACTTTCAAATATAAGACCACCACTACCACTATATCGTACATAATATATTCCCGGAACAAGGCCCGTAATTTCGGTACAACCAGCCCCAACTATCGTCCATGCACCAGCATCAGACTTCTTATACTCCATACTATCAGAAACACCAATGATTTTTCCGTCATTATTATCTTCAGTCGTACATTTCTCCGCATACACACCCGTGTACACACGTGGAAGTATGGTTTTCGCCGTCGGGGCTGTCAATGTGATCGTCACATCATCGGTAGGCGTTCCTGCCACTGTTATCCGAGTGTAACTGTTGCGGGTTACTATTATGCCATTCACTGCTTCAACACTGTAACCAATCGGAAAATAAAAATCTCCATCCACAGTATAAACCACAGCCTTCATCAGACCTTGAACATCTGTCTGAGATTCTGCACCGGAGTCTGCGGTCTTTGTCATATTGCTACCCGCAATAATGTTAACATCATATGTCCTTGCCGAATTCACAGTAAATTTTTTCGATACAGACGAGAAACTTACAGATGAAAGATCAAGTTTCAAAGCAGGACGTACAAGTAAGAGAGTGCTAACTAAAAGTCCATAACTTGATATGGAGCCGTTGGAACACCTTACTCTTGCCGCATAGAGTTCGCCTTCTGTCCCTTGTGAGCGTAGCCACCAAAATCCATCTTCAGACATTTTTCTTACATTCTCAGGGATCCGGCCGGCTTCATCAATGCTTAAAAGATACAGCTTATCTCCAACTTCATCATTTGTCACTATTGCATTAGCAACATTTTTAAAATTTGGTAATACACCCCCTGCGGTTCCGTCTATTACGTTGTCAAGATAATCCTTTACTGTTGATGTGCTGTAGTCATTACTAGACTCATCTGAACGAAATTTAGATTCCCCAAAGCTTTCGTCCGCGGCAAACAGAGTGATCGTACCCGAAGTAGCGCTTGTTGAGTTATCCTCTATGATATACCACGGGATCCCATTAAAAAATACCTGTAATGCTTCGAGGTCATCACCACTCTTCACTTTGTTAGTGTCTGTGGTTACGTCATAGGCAGCGTATGCTTTTGATTCATCTGCATGAGCATAAACGTTTCCCTTAAGTGCCGGGATGACAGAGATAGCCATCACGAAGCTTAAAAGAAGCGCCAATCCCCGGGAGATACCCCCCCCTACGACATGTTCGCGAGCCTTGATTTTCAAGGGTTTTCACGTCTTTTTGTTGGTTGTTTGTAAACATTTTCATTTTTCCTCCTGTAATATTTTTGACAAAGTTCTTGATTGTCACATACCTTGAATGAAAAACTCAATCTTGACTAAAATATCAACCATTAACATAAAATCGATTTTTGAGGCAAAAATGTGCGTTATATAGCGTGCATTTTTCTTCAAGATGTGTTATAATACGTCTA
>JAEEKN010000433.1 GCA_016282435.1 Lachnospiraceae bacterium
CTATGATTTAGAAGCCGGTATTGTTGTCTCGGATTGTTTAGAAGATGATGGATACACCATTGATTATCACAAAACCAATAAGACAATAATGAAAATTTGGGATTTGGAGACACCAAAGTTAAAAATTCAAAAGCTAGATGAAGAGGATTTATTTCAATATTTTGATAATGGTACATGGTCGGAGGTATCTAGAAAGGGGTATATAAACTTGAATTCATAATTTAATTACGATTATATAAGAGGATTCTACATAATCTTAGGGGCTGTGAAAAAAGTCCCATAAAAAAAGAACGCTTTCAGGCATAAAAGTCTGGCAGCGTTCTTTTTGTTTTGGTATAATAAACCTGAAACAAAGTTACCCCGGAAGTGGCAGAACCATTTCCGGGGTATTATTTATAAAATTTTTCACCTATAGTATTGACATTCTCCTAAAAACATCCAAAATATAGGAGAAAGAAGGTTTTAGAAAAAAAAGTAAGAAAAGAAGAAATCTTGAGGTCAAAAAATTTGACCTCAAGTTGGGGCGGAGCTCGATATTTGCCATGGACTTTTAACGAATCAGGTGTTTATATGCTGATGACAGTGCTTAAAGGCGTCCTTGCAACGCAACAAATTAAAACCCTTATAAGAATATTCCAGTCGATGAAGGCTTATAAAAGATAATGTAAAAACTGATACAAAGTTACCCCGAAAGTGGCAGATCCATTTCCAGGGTTTAGATTTCGGGTTGATTTATTTGTAAACTTAAGCTATAATACACTTATTAGATCTAGTTAGAAAAAAGATAAAGGAGGTATCAATGATGTGTAAATTAGCTCTTTTGGAACAAGGTAAATATGTTGCAGATATCAAATTGAATCATATTAGAAATATAACCGAACAGGCAAAAAAAGCTAAGAACATTGAACGTATTGTGTTGTTTGGTTCCTCTATAGGTGAACGTTGTACCAAAGACTCGGATATTGATATAGCGGTATTTGGTAAGAAGACAAAGGGAAAATATATAGATTCCAGTGAGTTTAATGCCTTTAAAAGTGCTTTGTTTAAGTTTGATTGGGATCAGGATTATGATGTTTTATATTTTAGTGAGAATATGAGAAGCCGGGCTCCTATAATGAATGATATTGATCAGGGGGTTGAGATTTTTAGGAGGACAGCGGTATGACATTATCGTTAACTAAAGGGTTGATTAAGGCTGATATTATTGCGGCAAGACAAGCAATAGAATATTTTGAACAGAAACAAATCAAGGATATTAAGAATGTTGCTGCATATCATTTACAACAGGCAGTAGAAAAAATATTGAAGTATCAGATTTATAAATCAGGCATAAGAATTGATAATCATCGGATGCATAGACATGACATACGTATGTTGCTAGATTATGCCGAGGAAGAGAATGTTCAGATGATTGTACCCGATTATGTACAGAAACATGCAAATAGTATTACAGAATGGGAAGCAGGAAGCAGATACGATATTGGGTTTTCAGTCCGCATTGATGTGCTGAAGAAGTGTTATGAGATAGTAAAGGAGTGGGAAAAGAAGGTCTGAAAGAGAGGGCAGTATAAGGGACGAGTATTATAAGTTTGGAGACTTTGCTAGGAGAAGGCTATGAAATATATATACACGGCAGTTTTTACACCTAATGATGATAATACAAAGTTTTTTGCCAGAATTCCAGATCTTCCGGGCTGCATAACCACGGGGGACTCTTTAGAGGATGCGATAAATCAGATAACAGATGCTGCATCCGGGTGGCTTGTTGTAGCGGAAGATGAAGGCCTTAATATACCGGACGCTACCAAACAAGCAGTTGTTAACAGATCGGAGAATGATTTACTGTCACTGATACAGGTTGATACTATTTCGTACAGAGCAGCTACAGATACGCGGGCTGTCAGAAAGAATGTTTCTCTTCCTCAATGGATGGCTAATTTGGCTGAAAAACGTGGAGTTAACTGTTCGCAGATACTTCAGGAGAGCCTTATGAAGAAGTTGCGTGCATAAGCGATGCCCTTGCCGGGATAGTATAGTGGATTATCTTGGACAACAGTATATTTTGGAATTAAAAATCTGGCATGGAGAAAGATATAACGAGAAAGGTGAAAAGCAGATAAGTGAATATTTGGATTACTTTAACCTTTCAACCGGATATATGCTGAGCTTCAATTTCAATAAAAAGAAAGAAACCGGTGTAAAACGCGTAGAAATACATGATAAAGTACTTTTTGAAGGCATGGTGTAACTGTTTTTGTGTGATTCCTGCCTAAGTTTTTCATAAAAGTGATGCATAGTGACTTCATAAAAAGGAAATGGATGAAGTGAAACTATTATGGAAAGACAAAAAAAGATAGATGTTCGCATTTAAGAAACACATGTTTGCATAAAAATATACTATATAAATACAGAAGAATAGAATAATATACTAATAAAATGGAAAGAACTAACTAAAAGTTAGTTCTTTTAAAATTTTAAAATTGTATAATGATAGTGAGGTATTATAAAAAAGTAGAAAAAAGGGGGTTGACATGATGAGCCGGATAGAATACGCTGTATCGTATCGTATCGTATCGTATCGTATCGTATCGTATCGTATCGTACTTATGCTGCGCCGGAGCTAGGCTTATCACGGGAAAACTGCACCTTTTTTTCTGGAAAAACAGAATATCAATATGTTATGAGTGACCATCAGGCATAGGAATGTTATATCCCTATGCTTGGTGGTCTTTCATATTATATCCACTAAGGTGATAGCTTTTATCAATTTGAGAAGGTAGAAGGATTGTTCACCGCTGGGAAAAAAGAAGGAGGAAAAGAGATAATGAAACAGAAACACCGACACATCACAAAGTGTATCGTAACATTCGCACTTGCTATCTGCATGGTGCTGGGGAGTATCCCTGTGTTACCGAATGTTACAAAGGCTAAGGCGGATGACTATCCCCAGGTAGGGTCACCGGAACTTGGCATAGGGAAGATAGGGAACCCCAAGGCACCGGAAGCAAATGTAGCATGGACAGGCAGCTATGTTTATTTTGGAAAATATGCTCAAAGTGAAAATGATACTCCTGTCCCTGTAAGATACAGGGTTCTTGATAACAATACAACAAAGTTCGGCACTGGTACTACGGAAGCCGAGAAAGCTCATACCATCTTTGTTGACTGTGATAATGTATTATTCACTGATGTGTTCAGGGATAATAGTAACGCAGCAGATGCCAATGTATGGATGGCCAGTGACCTGTATGGCGTACTGAACGATAAGGAAAGTTCGGATTCGTTTATAAATACAAGCTTTACAAAAGCTGAAGAAACTGCAATCATAGGAAGCAATATAGATGCGCATCCCCTTACAACGGATTCATCAGAAGCAGGAGCTGTAAATGTTGATCCACAAATTCAAAATTTTTTTGGCAGCTACGTAGCTCTTATAGGTGAAAAAATATTCCTTCTCGACGGAGAGGATGCTACAAACAGTGCATATGGTTATGAGACCATTAACAACGGTCTTAGCTGTTATTTAACCAGGGTAAAGAATAATTTAAATAACAATTATGCTTCTTGGTGGTTGCGGTCGGCCAATACAAGTTCTAGTAGTAAAGTCGGCTGCGTGGTTGGTATGGGTGGCTGGATTGTCTATGACAATTGTAATAAAGAGAGCACGGGTAGTGCTAGTTTGGGAGTGAGTCCTGCATTTAATATCAATCGCTCATCAGTGATCTTCTCATCTTTAATCCGTAAAGATGAGAATTCTTCGGAAGCGGGAGCATATGGTGCAGAGTACAAGCTGACAGTCTTAGATCCTGGCATGATTATAGAGAAGAACAGTGATATAACTATTTCAGGTAATACTATAACTATCCCTTATAAAATTACAGTGGGTAATGGTAATACATATTCCCGTCCTGAACGGGTTTCTGCAGTAGTTACTGATGGAACATGGTCAGAAAAAGGCTGGAGTGAAGGAGCTAAAATCCTTCAGTATACTAAATTAGCTGATATAACATCTACAGATGCAGAAATTACCGGAACGGCAAGCATTTCTTTAGATAGCAGCATTACCGGAACTATGGGTGTGGATTACCATGTTTATATACTGGCAGAGGATGTTAACGGCACCTATGAAACGGATTATGCTACGGAACCTTTAAATATTTCTTCACAAAATTCCGTAAAATACGGTGTTACAGTTGAAAATGGATCCTCGAATCTGAGTTTGGCATCATTAGATCAGACTGTATCCATTCAGGCTAATGAACCTGCAGAAGGGAAAATATTTGCCGGATGGACAAGCGCGGATGGTGTAGTATTTGCTGATTCTGCGTCAAGATCAACCACATTTACGATGCCGGCAAAAGCAGTTACAGTAACTGCAAATTATGTAGATGGATATAAAGTTACGGTAGTAGACGGAGATGCAAGTCCATCTTCAGCATTAGAAGGAACAATTATTACTATTAAGGCTAAAAATATTGAAGGAAAGATATTTACAAAATGGACAAGCAGTGATGTTTCATTTGCAAATGAAAATGAACCAACTACAACATTTACAATGCCGGCAAAGCATGTGACTGTAAAGGCAAATTATATAGATGAACGGTACTGCGGTGCTGAGGGTGATGGCAGTAATATTACCTGGAGCTTTGATGGAGAAAACCATACACTTACCATAAGCGGAACAGGTGCTATGAAGGATTTTGAGAAATATATTAACTCCAAGAGTAATGCACCTTGGTGGAGCAAAGTTGATACAGTTTTTTCTGTTGTTATAGAAGATGGAATATCTGAAATAGGGGATTATGCTTTTATAGGCTTCGATAAGTTATCAAGTATTACTATCCCTGACAGTGTGACAAGAATCGGAAAAGGAGCATTTTATGATTGCAGTTCACTCAATGCTGTTAACTTGGTTAGTAGTATTAAAGAAATCGGAGAATATGCATTTTTTCGTTGTGATATAAAACCTACACTTAACATCCCGGATGGTGTTGAAAAAATAGGGAAAGAAGCATTTTCATTTAATAAGAATCTGGAGAGCGTAAATATTGGAAAAAATACTAATACTATAGTATGGGGACCATGTTTTAAGGAGTGTAGTTCTTTGGCTTCTGTAAGTGCGGATCCGGATAATACTGCTGTTTCAGTAACTGATGGTGTACTGTTTAGTAAAGATGGCACTAAGATTATCTGGTATCCTTCGCAAAAAACAGGAACGACTTATGATATACCGGAAAGTGTTACCGAGATTGGAGATTATGCTTTTTGTGAAAATAAATTTGAAACAATAGTAATACCAGGGACTGTGAAGAAAATCGGCAACGGAGCATTTGCATGGCTTTATGGATGTAAATCATTCACGATTTCTGAAGGAGTTGAGGAAATAGGAGATAATGCATTTAGCTTTTCAATAGGATATTTGCAGGATGTAATAGTTCCGAGATCAGTTAAGAAAATAGGAAGTGATGCTTTTAAGTTCTATACATACAAAGGAAACATAATAATATGTGGTGAAAATGTAGAGTTTAAAGAAGGTGGTGTAACGGATAGTGAGTATTTTGCAGGAAGAATTATAACTCCTGCAAGTAATGAATGTGATAATCTGTTTGGGGGAACTAATAAATTAGGTTATACATATAAGCTGATCTGTTCGGCACCTGTTCCTGA
>JAEEKN010000434.1 GCA_016282435.1 Lachnospiraceae bacterium
GAGCCTGAAATTTTCATTTTGTTAGATGAAGAATACAGAAATAAAGGATACGGAACGGAGTGCGTAAAGGAACTGCTGCGAATTGCAACGGAGGACTTTGCGCTTTCCGGCGTTCACGGCGGATGTGCCAAAGATAACATTGCTTCTGCCCGTGCGATGGAAAAGGGCGGTATGGTGCAATATGGCACGGAAGATAACGGCGATCCGCTGTTCCGATTTCATTAACGATTTATAGCGAGGATATTTAATTGAAGCAGATTATTGAACAAGTAAAAAGACTTTACGCACTTGAAGATAGTACATTCACCACGGTATCCGGCCATGAAGGCGGTCGGAATCAGATTGTTATCGTCAACAGGAATGAGAATAAAGAGTACGTTCTCCGTATCTCTGCACTCGGAGACCGAAGTGAAAACGAATTCCTAGGCGAAACAGAGTTTGTCCGCTATCTAGCTGAGAACGGTGCTCCTGTGACGGATGTGATCCCGTCTGTTAAAGGCAAGTTGGTGGAATGTATGGAAGAGGATGGTAAAGCAGTCTTTGTCAGCCTGTTTGCATACGCCAAAGGAATGCTGCTTGCAGATAACGGTTACCGTTACCGGGAAGGCGCGCCTTTAAGTGAATACTTTTATAACACCGGTAAGGCTCTTGGTGCAATTCACAGATTGTCCAAGACATATACGCCGGTTCATCCCCGTCCGGATTACTTTGACAAGTACAACATGACATACATAGATAGCTTGATTCCGGACGAATACGATGAACTGAAATCAGCCATTGCAAAACGCCTGGACGAATTTCATAAATTACCAATGGATAAAAGCTGCTACGGCCTTGTACACTTTGACTTCAGCGACGGCAATTATCATATCGACATGGATACAGGAGTAATCACAGTGTTCGATTTTGACAACTGCATGAACTGCTGGTATATGTTCGACCTTGCCAATCTTTGGATTCATAACGAAGGCTGGACCAGGCAGGAGTCCGACCTGGGCAAGCGCTTAGAGTTGATGAAGCAGTGCTTTGATTTTCAATTACAGGGCTACAGAATCGAAACGGATATTTCGGAAGAGATGCTTAAAAAGCTGCCTCTCTTCATAGATATGGTGCTGATTGAAAACATCGTGGATGAATTTGAATGCGCCATCCGTGAAGGTGAAGAACTTGACTATGAAGATATCGAAGATGCTGCGGGATGTCTGATCAATGATATCCCTTTTGCAGGAATCGGAAATTCATCAGAGAACTATCCCGATGCTTGAAAAGTTGAAAGAAAAGTGAAGATGTATGGCAAATCTGGATTTTAATTCCAGATTTGCCAATAATAAAGACTGAATTAAATAAAAATCCATGTTCAATTTTTTGTTAAAATACGATTAATGTTATGTTTAATTTTTTGTATAATTATGTTTGAAAGGCATGTAAATATCTGGGTTTTGCATGCATGAGGAAATAATAATATGTACCCTACAAGAGAAAAAGCAAAAGAGATATTAAGAGAGGCTGAGACTTGTAATCCGGGACCATGGGGAGATCATAGCAGAACCGCGGCACATTGTGCCGAGAAAATTGCAATGTATTCCGGCCTTGACCCGGATAAAGCATATGTACTTGGGCTTTTGCATGATATAGGACGCAAATTTGGGAAAAGACATCTGGGACACGTTTCAGACGGATATTCCTATATGATGTCATTGGGTTATGATGATTGTGCCAGAATCTGTCTTACGCATTCGTTTAATGAAATGAAAATAGAGGGCTATGTTGGTAATTTTGATACCTCTGAAGAAGAGACTGATCTGATCCACACTAAGCTTAAAGAAGTCGAATGCGATGATTACGATAAGCTTATCCAACTTTGTGATGCCATATCCGGTGCTGAAGGAGTAATGGATATTATTGACAGGATGAGCGATGTGAAAGCCCGTTACGGTGATTATGATCAGAGCAAGTGGGATGCTAATTTGGCATTAAAAGATTACTTTGAAAATAAAATTGGTAAAAACCTTTATGATGCAGTAGAAAAAGATACTTTCAGACCGTCCAGGTGATTGTTTTTGTCAGAGGATAGGTGAAAAATAATATGCAGATATGTGACGTATGTTTCAGACATTGTAATATAGAAGAAGGAAAGACCGGTTTTTGTGGGGGAAGAACCTGTTCTGATTGCAGAATAATTGCAGCCAATTACGGACGGATAACATCTGCGGCACTGGATCCGATAGAGAAGAAACCTCTCAAAATGTTTAGACCCGGTAAAAAAGTGCTTTCCGTTGGTTCATACGGTTGCAACTTGAGATGTCCGTTCTGTCAGAACAGTGATATATCATGGTCAAAGGAAGCATTAGAGTATAAAGACACTGCCGATTATTTTTCACCGGAAGAGATAGTGGAAAGAGCACTGGAACTAAAGAGCAGAGGCAATATTGGTGTGGCATTTACCTATAATGAGCCTCTTATCGGTTACGAATTTGTGCGTGATACTGCAAAGCTTTCAAAAGAAGCCGGGATGGAAAACGTATTGGTAACCAACGGTACTGCAAGTCTTAAGGTATTTAATGAGATAAAAGATTATATCGATGCAATGAATATAGATTTAAAAGCATTCTCCGAAAGGTTCTACAAAAAAGTTATAGACGGGGATTTTGAGATGGTAAAAAGCTTTATAGAGAACTCTGTACAGTCCTGTCATGTTGAGCTCACCACACTGATAATTCCGGATGAAAATGACAGTGAAGATGAGATGCAAGCTTTAAGTGGCTGGGTCTCTTCATTGGAGAAAAAATACAACAAAAACATTCCTCTCCATATTACCAGATTCTTCCCACGTTTTCATATGACGGATAAGGACCCTACACCTGTTGCCAGGATTTTAAAACTTGTAGAAATTGCAAAGCAGAACCTGAAATACGTATTCCCAGGGAACATTTAAATCAATCAGAGGGACGGTTCTCTGATTGAAAACTGGAATGCTAAAAACCAAGGAAAATCAAGGACTTTAGACACTTCGAAAATCAATCACAGAACCATCCCGGAGATTGAAAGGAGATAAATTGAAGATAAAAATTGCATTTTTTGACGCCAAAGAATATGACAGAAAATCGTTTATCAATTCAAATATTGATGATGAGTTTGAGATAAAATATCTTGAAACGCGTTTGACTGCCGATACCTGTAAGCTTGCAGAGGGATGAGATGCAGTATGTGTATTTATAAACGATGATGTATTGGCAAGGCTCATATCCATGCCCAATGTGATCGTAACTTCACATCAGGCGTTTTTAACAAATGAAGCTTTAGCTAATATAGCGGATACAACTCTTGCCAACGTTAGGGAGTTTTTTGAAAAAGATTCCTGTCCGAATGAAGTCTGCTACAAATGTGCAAATATCGATAATTGTAAACAGACTCACGAGAAGAAATGCTTTTGATTGAGAGTGATTGTTATTGACAACAAGGATTATTAATAATAGAACATTGACTAATAAAAAGGATAAAAATATGAGCAATAAGAAAATTATGGCTGTTCCTAAGAAATACTTCTATATAGTGACGGCAATTTGTATTTTGGGCATAATCATAGGATCTTTCCTTGATTACGATATTAATGTTGCCCTTGCAAACAAGACTGATATCGGTTCATTTTTTGCAACATATGGTTCTTACTTTTCCTATTGCCTGTATCCTGCAGCCGGAATGTGTATTTTTATAGGATTAACGAAAAAAGAAAAGAATTACAGGATGCTTGCATGGCTTGTCATGGTAATATCGTATTTCATGGCTGTATATTACAGCAATAATTATAACGGATCCAAGGTAAGAGAACTGTTCGGTTACACTGCCGGTGACACATCGGCAGCATTATCGTTTGTTAGTTGGGCATTCTGGGTTGTTCTTTATGCATGGGTACCTTTTGTTTGTTACCGTATTTTTGATGATATAGATCCTGACAAGCTGATAATGACCGGAGCTGCTATACTGATTGCAGGTATATTGGCTGATAATATGAATCTTTGGCTTAAACAAGTCGCTTCAAGACCGAGATATAAATATTTGATCACACTTGATGATCCTAAGGCCGGATTTAGGGAATGGTGGCAGATGATTCCTAATCTTGCCGGATCAAATGATAATTTTAAAAGCTGGCCAAGCGGCAATATGACTATTGCCAGTATGATGTTTTCTTTGCCGATGCTGGCGGATGTGTTAAAAAAGCGGTCAGAAACCAAAAACAGGGTATGCTTTAGTATAGCGGTTGTGTTTGTTGTACTTTATGGCTATAATAGGATACATATGACGAATCATTTTCTGTCGGATGTGTGTTTTGGCACACTTATTACTTATATTATTTATTCGATAGTCAGTACGGCGTTCCTTAAAGCGGCACAAAAGAAAGCTTGAAAGGATGAAGTGGATTTTTGATTGACATAAGGGTCACTGAAATATATAATAGAATAGGTTTAGCCATATTTTTGATAAATGAAGGAGAAGTGTAGAATGAAAATCGGTTGTGTAAAAGAAATTAAGAACAATGAGTTTCGTGTAGGTCTTACACCTGACAACGTTCGGGCTTACGTGGCAGCAGGTCACCATGTTTATATGGAGAAAGGCGCAGGAGTAGGTTCCGGGTTCGCGGACACTGAGTATGTTGAAGCTGGCGCATCTCTGATAGACAATGCTGCTGATGTATGGCATCTGTCAGATATGATGATAAAGGTAAAGGAGCCGCTCCCTGAGGAATATGATCTGTTCCATGATGGTCTTATTCTTTATACATACCTTCATCTTGCTGCGGATAAGGAGCAGATGGATGCTTTGCTTAATGGTAAGGTAAAGGCTGTGGCTTATGAGACTATTCAGGAGGACCGTTTTCTTCCGTGCCTTGCACCTATGTCTCAGATAGCCGGACGTCTTTCCATTCAGGAAGGCGCTAAGTACCTTGAGAAGAAGTTTGGCGGCGAGGGTATTCTTTTAGCCGGTGTTCCCGGAACGCCTAAGGCAAATGTTGTTATTCTTGGCGGTGGTACCGTTGGTATGAATGCCTGCAAGATAGCGGTAGGTATGGGAGCGAATGTTACAATACTTGATGTTAACTTAAAGAGACTTGAAGAACTTGACAATATGTTCGGCGCTCATATACAGACTCTTGTAAGCAATGACAGTAATGTGGAAAGAGTTGTAAAGGATGCTGACCTTGTTATCGGATCGGTACTTATCCCCGGCGGATCTACACCTAAACTATTCAAGAAGAAATATCTTCCGGAGATGAAGAATGGCGCTGTATTTGTAGACGTAGCTATTGATCAGGGCGGATGCGGTGAGAGCAGCCATGTTACCACTCATGATGATCCTGTATATATTGAGGACGGTGTAGTTCATTATTGTGTAGGAAATATGCCCGGTGCAGTTCCGAGAACAAGCACAATAGCATTGACCAACGCGACATTAAAGTATGGTCTTATGATAGCAGGAAAAGGTTTGGAGGAAGCCAGCAAGAGCAGTAAGGCTATTTATACTGGTGTCAACTGCTATGCAGGCAAGCTGACAAATGAGAATGTTGCATTGGCTCATGGTTATGAGTATACAGAGCTGAGCACTCTTATCTGATTGAGAATCCCCGGCAAAGCTTAGGCTCTGCCGGGTTTTGTGTAAATATGACGAAGGAAAATACTTATGGAAATCATTTTCGATATACTGTTTGAACTTATTGTAGAAGGTTCAATGGGAGCAGTGGGGGATAAAAAGGTGCCTCTACCTCTCAGAATATTGGCTGCAGTGTTTCTGATAGTGATTTTTGGCGGATTGGTTGTTTAATTCCTTTACATTGGTATAGATGAAAAAAACTGGGTCGCTCTTATCTTTGGAGTAATCATAGCACTTGTTATTATTGTGGCCGTTTGGCAGACCGTGAAAAAGCATCGTAAAGAGGAGAATAACTAAATGAAATCAATCAGAGGGACGGTTCTCTGATTGAAAATGCGAGTGTTAAAAATACAGTAAAATCAAGCCTTTCAGAACTTTGGAAAATCAATTACAGAACCGTCCCTCTGATTGAGGACACGCATTTATATCATTGGAAGATAAATCAATCCAGGTTTATGTGGCTGATGCGTACGGAAAAGCAGGAGTATCAAAACAGATCAACTATAGGGATAAGAACATAGGATTAGAACTGTCGCTTTCTGTGACTTCGATAGCGGAATATGATGATAACGCGCCATTTATATCAGTGAGACATGGATATATAATAAAGAGGATAAATGAAAAAAATGAAGACTGTAGAGATATTGGGTGCGAATCGATTTGAAAACTATACGAAAACACGTGATGGAAGCCGTGCTATCATCATACAGGATGGAAAGATTCTCCTTTCACATGAGAAAATCAGTGGTTGGTGGCTCATACCGGGTGGCGGCATGGAAGAAGGAGAAATGCCTAAAGATTGTGTAGTGAGAGAAGTCGAGGAAGAAACGGGGCTGATTGTTCGCCCCACAGAGCAATTTTTGATACTGCATGAATATTATGAGGAATACCGTTATACCAGTTATTACTTTGTTTGTGAAGTGATTGGTGAGGGGCATATGAGCCTTACAGATGAAGAGAAGCGTCGCGGTTTGACACCTGAGTGGATTCCTTTGCAGGATGCTATCGAAATGTTTTCAAAACACGAATCGTA